>NZ_JAYGHR010000110.1:0-16491 GCF_034932365.1 Limnoraphis robusta BA-68 BA1
ATTAAGTTTAACAATTGATACGGAGATTGTAAAAAGCGGACAGGTCGAATGCCTCGCTTTTTACCTGGGGTGTCCATGTACCTACCCCCAAATCAAAGATTATGGAGGCAGTGCTATAGCCCCCCAGCCCCCCCCCGTTAAGATAGATTTCTCACTCTTGCAAAAGGCACTCATGCAAAAGGCAATCATGCAAAAGTGGGTATAAACCCGGTTTCTAGCAGAAACCGGGTTTCTGGTTTGTACCTCATAGTTTGGCGCGAATTCCAATCTTGCAAAAAGCAATCTTGCAATAGGCAAAAAGCAACACACTGATAACTGTTCACTGTTTACCCGCCAGAATTTAAGCAGCTATCAATTTTTGATCTGCTTAAATAGATGGAATCACCGTCCGTTCACGGCGGTGAGGATGTCAATGTCTTCCCTAAACGCCTAACCAAGCTGAAACAAAACTCGAAAACTCGGAATTCACAAAATATTTCTCCATTTCTTCCTCTCTGATGGTTAGTTCTCGAGGAATTCCCCGTCGGATATCCAGACTAACAATTTGAGCATTTTCTGCTTGCAAATCATCCCAATAACCCTGAACAGATTGTTGAGCTTCGTAGCCCCCAGCAAAGGGTCCAAAATAGTAGATACATTCAGGAGATTCGGTAATAATCTCAATCCAACAGGCTAACCCCATCTTCTCTAAGTAATCCGTAAAAATTTCTTCAGCCTCATCAAAATCTTCGCTTTCAGACTCTAATGTTTCAGAAATATTCTCTGTAACTTCATCAACTTTTTGAAAAGTTTCAGTTTTCATCTGAACCTGAAACTTACAGGACATTTCTTGGGCTTTATCCTTGATATTTTGTGCGATTTTTTCAAACTGTTCTGGTGTCGGCATAACTCACCCCTGTTCTTTTGTATCGTCATAGGTTTTTTCTACGTCTTTAGTTTAACAGGAGAGGGTTTGAGATAAAGTATATACAAACGTTTGATAAGCGTATATATTGTGAAAATTGTGTTATTTACTACAAAAATTTACAGGATTTTTAGCCAATTTCTCAACTCAAAACTATTCAGTTTCCCTATCCTACCTCTGGCTAACTCTCTCTATCCCCCCTGCCCCCCTTTCAAAGGCAGGGCTGTTTCATTTTCCCAGTGAATTTGTTAGACCCCTCCCCCTCGCCCCCTCCCCTGCCAGGAGAGGGGAAAAGAATTCTTAGTATTAAATGTTTAAAAGGTCTAAACTGCTCCCCATTCCCAATAAAAAACTTTCTTCCTTTTCCCTCTCCTAACCCCCCTTTCAAAGGCAGGGCTGTTTCATTCTCGACCCGAAATTTTATGACCTAACCCCTTTTGCCTCAACCCCTACGACCACTCTCTTTGATCCAATTCATCAGTAGATAATAATAAAGAGGCTTGAATTTCAAGGCGTACAGCCTCCGTTACTTCACAGGTACTATTGAGACAATCCAGTAACAGTTGATTCGCCTTGTAATAGCATTCTAAAGTTTGCTGCTGTTGAGGACTCAAATTCCAATCTTGTTTAAAATTTCGATATTGTATAATTTTTTCTCTCAATTCCTCCATCCACATTGTATAACCTGTCTGCAACCAAGCTTGAGACTTGCTTGAATTGGGTAATAAATCTGGGAGTTGCTCTTTGAGTTTTTGCAGAGAATACTTAAAGTCTACATCGACCACAACAGTCATAACATTATCTAGGGCTTCGCTACAGGTTGGAATATTGTTAGCACTCTCCAGTTGACATTTGCTGATTAAATCATCCAATAAGGCATCTAAAAAAATACCCTGATCAAGCGTGCAAGCTAGGCTAAAATTAGGGGCTAGGTGAGGAACTTGAGTCAAACCAAAGTAAAACGCCCGAGTCGCTTCTAGGGATGGTGAAGTAACATCAATGGACTTTTGGCTGATCCAAGTTAAAAACTCTTGCAAATACGCATCTTCAGAGACTATCTGATCAATTTGTTGTTTGATTAATTCCATGAAAGTATCTGCACTCCGCAACATAGAAGCAGTTAACAAAAAGACTTCTCGCCATCGAGGTTCAGTCAGATGAGAAACCAAATTTTGCAAATCCTGTTCCACAGCCCGTAAATTATAGCCAGCCACAATTTTTCGAGCCGTAAAATATTCTTGAAATGCTAAAAAAGAAAACGAAAAAATACCATTAAATCGTTCTACTAATATTCCGTGTTGTAGTTCAATGGCTTTCAGTACCGCTTCACTATCAAGTAGCAGTTCCTCTGTCTCAGTCGAACTATTGGGTAAATCACGTAGATAATCATTAATATATTGCTGAAGCCAGTTTTTTTCAAAGAAATATTTCCCCTCTTCAAACGTTTCTGCCGCAAACTGACTGAAGAATTTCAGCTTTTGAGGGAGTAAAAAATCTTGATAGATTTCATCCCGTTCAATGCCTTTCGTTTCATCCCAGTTCCCCAAAAGTAAGTCTAGACATTGCTTATAAAATACATTTTTTTTCAGGGGGAATTTTTCATGGTAGCCAAACATCCAGCAAGCAAGATGAAGAAATAAAGGTCTGACAACCAGTTGGCGAAAGTGTAAGTTTTCGGGTTTGTTTATCTGTTCTGTGAATTTATCTGCTTGTTTTAAACCATCGGAAACATCAGTTTTTGTGAATGTCACAAACCACTTCTGAGCAAAGTTAATAATTTTTTCTTCTGTAAATGGAGCAATTTCAACATCTGTAAAGCCTCTGATCCTCAGTTCTTTTACCGCTATCCGACAGCTAACGACAAACAGATTATTTTGATATTTATCAGAAAATCGACGAATTTCTTTGACTACTTTTTGAGTATCTTGAGTAGAAACTTCATCGAGTCCATCTAGTAACAGTAGTATTCTGCCTGTATGCAGCAAAGTCATTAATATTGTCGGGTTGGTAATGTCTGAAGTGATAAACTCAGCATTAACATAGTTGTATAAGCTAAAATTTTTGTCTTCATTAGATTCATCAGCAAAATCTCTCAAGTTGATAAAAACAGGAACTCGGTTAGCCGCAAATTGACCTCGATTACATTGAATCGCTAGATGTTGTAAAAAGGTTGTTTTACCTGCTCCTGGCTTGCCTAATACTCTCAGTTTAGAGTAGGTTTTTATCGCTTGTATACTCGAGATTCTTTTCTCGTAAATATCACCTAATCCAAAACGATCAAATTCTTCTGAAGTCAGATTTTTAAGTTGCTCAATATCTATCCATTGTTTGTTAGCAATATCTTGTAAAATATCGACATCAACGTAAATATTATCTAGATTAACAGGGCGGTTCATATCTAATAATGTTAAAGTCCCACACCTGTCTTGAATTTTTTCGTAGCGTTTTGAACGCACTTTTTGAACTAAAATATTAATATCTTGATTCTTTATTTCTTCGGCAAATTCAGAGGATTTTTCTAAGATTTCAGCAGGGGGATTGTCAGCAATTTCTCGCCAATTCAGCTCAAGTAAATTGCAAATCTCTATAAAGGTATGACGTTCAATCGGTTTGCGGGTAAAAAATCTCCAGATGGGTTGACGAGTTTTGAGATTGACTTCTGATGCTAACTGATCTTGAGTCCAGCCTTTACGTGAAAATGCTTTTCTAGCTTGTATAACTCCAGCAGGGGAGGCTTTGAGTGATCGCTTCGACATTATAAAAACTCCTACATTCATCATACAAAATCGAGGCTACTCTAGGTGTATTTCTTGAGTAATCCTCTTAAAATTCGGATCAAAATCCCTCCGGTAACGTCTCAAGAAAAGATAGAATTTTCTTCAAATTTGATAAATGCAAATATATGGGCATATAAATTGATCTTATACCTTTTGACAGATGTTATTTTGTTTGAAAACGCTAGTTATACAAAATTTATATTTTTTTCCAAAATAAATGTCGGATTTCATCAGTTGCTCAACAGATCTGCGATTCCCAATGAGCCAGTCAATCGCTTCTAATCGCGGTTTAGTGATAATTTTATCTCTAGATTTTTAATCTAACCACAAATCATTAAGATTAATGTATTTTTTAATTTTTTGTAAATAACTCAAACAATTTGATTGTAAAATATACAAATCAAACGTTATGCTTAACATAATTAAAAACTCTAAAAAAAGTGAAAAACTTAGGACAATTGCTCGTTGTAGAAAACCTTAAAAAATATCAATCTTTGTATTGCGGCCAACGCCTTGTTTAAAGAAGCCGGGTTTTTTTAGAGATTTTTGTCTGCGATCGCGTCAAAATATAAAGAAAAAAGTATCTTCTTGTGACGCTTTGTACACGTTTTATGGAGCAGTATTTTACTGTGACATCCACAATGACAACCACAACACTCGGACAAACCGGAATTACCGTTCCCTCACTGTGTATAGGTACTTGGTCTTGGGGCGACAACTTCTTTTGGGACTATGGTAAAAGCTTCGGAGAGGCTGAAGTAGAAGCCGCATTTAACACCGCCCTAGAATTGGGGATCAACTTTTTCGATACCGCCGAAGTCTATGGACAGGGGTTATCTGAGGAACTCCTGGGAAAATTCATGCAAAAAACCGACAGGCCGGTGATCATGGCGACCAAATATGGCCCCTTACCCTGGCGAATTTGGGGAAACTCCGTCGCTGATGCGTTAACGGCTAGCCTGAAACGCTTACAAGTTCCTCAAGTCGCTTTATATCAAGTTCATTGGCCCTTCATCTTTTTGATGACCCAGGAAACGTTAATCAACGCCCTCGCCGATGAAGTTAAACAAGGGAGAATATTAGCCGTTGGCGTGAGCAACTATTCCGCCGACGAAATGGAACTCGCCCATCAAATATTAGCTCGGCGGGGTATTCCATTAGCCACAAATCAAGTTAAATACTCCTTACTCAACCGCAAAATCGAACAAAAGGGAATTTTAGATCGGGCGCGTCAGTTAGGCGTGACGTTATTAGCTTATAGTCCCCTCGCCCAAGGACTACTCACCGGAAAATATACCCCCAGTAACCCGCCTGTCGGTGGACGAAAGATGGACTCTCGTTTCTCCCAAGCGGGTTTAGAAAAAATCGAACCAGTGATGTCTGTGGTGCGTCAAATAGCCACCAAATATCAACGTACCCCCGCTCAAGTGGCGTTAAACTGGATAAATGCTCAAACGGGAGTCATTGCGATCGCAGGAGCTAAAAACGCCGCTCAAGTCAAAGATGATGCAGGGGCTTTAGGTTGGGAAATGAGCCAAGCCGAACTCACTGAACTCGAACAAGTCAGCCGCCCTTGGCTTTTACAGTGATCAGTATTGTAGGGGCGGGTTCCACCCAAATCTATGTTTCCTATCGATCACTGAGATCAACCCGCCCTGAATAGTCAGGAATTGTCGGGGTAATTGATGAATTACCCCGACCAGTTACGGTGGCGAAGCGTAGAGCAAGCGCATTTTAATCGGGGGATTGCTCTGCGAGCGCAGCCCATTTTATTTGGCAGTGAAAAAGATTAGCAATGATATTTTGACATCCTCTCCGTCGTAAACAACGGAGATTCCAAACATCACTATTTGGGCTTCCTCTTTCTACGAGTTGACTTACTCGGTTGGGTTTCCCCGTCCAAGCAGAGATCAGTCTCTCGGGAGGCGTTGATTTCCGTCTGCCCGACGGTATTTTCAAAACAGATATTCAATCGAGCCACGATAAACTATTGTAGCACAAAAATAATCCGTCGTAAACGACCTTGCTCTAAACCTGCTTCTCTTGGTAATCTCTGATTCGGTCTTAGAGGTTCAACAACAAGTTCATTCTGGAGCAGAAAAACATCAAGTTGCACGCTGTTCAACTAAAACTTGGTAAGCATGATTAAAATCATCCATTGTAATCCGAATATCAGCCGGAACGGTCATTCCCTGATGTCGATAACGGCGAATTGCCATCACTGCGGCTTGGTTAGATAACAAAGCCAAATCTGCCCCATTCCAGCCTTCCGTTGCTTCCGCCCAAGAGCCTAAATCCACATCTTGTAAAGGACGTTCCTGATTATGGACTTGTAGAATGGCTAAACGACTGGAACTATTGGGTAAATCAACCTTTAACTGCAAATCTAAGCGTCCTGCCCGGAGTAAAGCTGGGTCTAAAGCATCTGGGCGATTAGTGGCTCCAATCACTAAAATCGTCGCCCCCGTTTGCAACCCATCTAACTCGGTTAATATTTGTCCGACAACCCGGTCACTCACCCCCGAATCCCCACTGTAACGGCCTCTGGCAGGGGCTAAGGTATCAATTTCATCAATAAACACCACACAAGGAGCCGCTTGTCGAGCTTTAGCAAATAACTCCCGTACCGCCTGTTCACTGGCTCCCACCCATTTACTCAGGAGTTCCGGCCCATTAATACTAATAAAATTCGCTCGCGCCTGAGATGCAACGGCTTTTGCCAATAAAGTTTTCCCCGTTCCCGGTGGCCCCCAAAGCAAAATGCCTTTCGGGGCTTGAGCTTTGGTTTGTGAATATAATTGGGGATGGAGCAAAGCCCCTTCCACAGATTCCTGTAAGGTTTGTTTAATTTGTTCCAGTCCGCCAATATTCTCCCAAGCCACATGGGGAGATTCCACTTCCACAGACCGTAACACGGCGGGTTTAACTTCTTTAAGTGCTTGTAAAAAGTCTGCTTGACTCACCGTCATGGTTTCTGGAATTTTGGCTTCCAGGGTAGGAACCTGACGCCGCAAAGCACTATAGGCAGCTTTTTGACAAACCGCTTTTAAATCAGCCCCCACAAATCCCACCGCATTATCGGCGATTAGCTCTAAGGAAACCGATTCATCCAAGGGCATAGAACGGGTAAGAATTTGGAGGATTTCTAAACGTCCATTGCGGTCGGGGACACGGAACTGCACTTCTCGGTCAAAGCGTCCCGGACGGCGTAAGGCAGGGTCAAGATGGTCAGGACGGTTAGTCGCAGCGAGAAGAATCACCCCTTGAGTTTGAGCAAAGCCATCCATTAAACTCAACAGTTGGGCAACCAGTCGTTTTTCCACTTCCCCTTCCACTTTGCTGCGGTCGGGTGCTATGCTATCAATTTCGTCAATAAACACAATACAAGGGGCATTTTTAGCCGCTTTCTCAAAAATTCCCCGTAGTCGTTGTTCGGCTTCCCCATAATATTTACTCATCACCTCTGGCCCCACTAAGGCAATATAGTTAACGCCGAGTTCTTCTGCTAAGGCGCGGGCGGTCAGGGTTTTGCCGGTTCCAGGGGGGCCAACTAAGAGAACGCCACGAGTAGGTTCGAGTCCTAATTTGGCTAACAAGTCGGGGCGTTTTAGGGGAATGGCAATCAGTTCTTTGAGTTCTTTTAGAACTTCTGCCAATCCACCAACATCTTTGAGGGAGGCGGTTGTCGGTTCCTCAGAGGGGGGCATGATAGTGTCTCCAAATCCTGAATCGGCGGGGGAAGATGGGCTATTGCGATTCACCTCAAAATCACCCCCACCAGAACTTCCTGGACGGGGAATGCCGCCTGGACGGGGAATGCCACCAGAACGGGGAATATTGCTCAAGGGACGAGAACTAAACTGCACTTCAGTTTTAATTTCTCCTTTTTCAATTTTTTCTTCCAAGGTCTTCGCCAGTTCAACCAATTGCTCAAAACCTTTGAATAAGTCTGTCATAAAATTTCTCCTGAATCAATTGAAGGATAGGGGCTGGGGGAAGGATGAGGTTAAGGCATCTAAGGTTAAACACCGACGAGATGCCGTTAAAACAAAAGATCCGCCGCCCCTTTCACTCGGTCTAGCGCTTTCACTGACCGAGGTAAACTAGGTAAGCGAATCAGCATTTGCTCGGGAAATAAATCCCGATCAATTTCCTCATCGGTTTGATAGCGGTTCTGCACGACATAACGTTGATAGACTCCCATTTTTTTCAACGATGCGGTTAATCGAACTTGTTCGGCAATAATAGCATCTTGGGCTTGCAGAACCCCAATAAATTCGGTATGTTGGGGGTCTTTTAATTTTTTCTGAGCTTGCATCACCTGTTGCCTTAAGGTTCGCAATCGTCCCATTAAATCTAAACGTCCTAATACATTTTGATACTTCATCCACAGTTTAAAAATCCACGCTAACCAATCTCCTAAAGCCGTTGGCATTTCTAAAAAACGCAGAAGATGGCCTGTAGGTGCTGTATCTAAAATAATCAGATCTTGTTGTTTTTGGTCTAATAAATCCATCACCGTTACTAACGATAACATTTCATCAATTCCGGGTAAGGATTGAGCTACAATTTGTCGCCAAGCTTCAGGAGTATAAGCAAGTTTGATAACTCCGTCTTCTTTTCCTTCACCGCTAATCATTTCTGCCAGTTCCCACAGATAATCATCCCTAAATTTTTCTAAAATGATATCCGCATCGACTTCTTGACCACTTAAATTATCTGTTAAGGCACTGGGTTGATGTCCTAATTTCTCTCCAAAAGCATCTCCTAAAGAATGGGCGGGATCAATAGAAATAATTCTAATTTTTTGCTCGGGATGACGATGAGCTAGCCCCCAACCAATGGCAGCCGCAACCGTAGTTTTTCCGACACCTCCTTTACCTCCAATAATAATCAGTTGACGTTTTTCGGTGATAAAATCACTAAAAATCGGGAGAATTTTTTGCGGCCATTGAATTTCAGGCGGGGGAATTAATTCTACGGTTTCGAGAGTTTTAATTTGGCTCATAATCTGATCTAACGCTTCACCGCCCAGGGGTTCCGTTGATTGTTGGGGAAGAGTAAAAATCTCTTCTTGACTGGGAATTTTGAGGAATTTTTCGAGGATTTCTTGTTGCTCGCTATAGCGATCTAAATTTAGAGTTTTCTGGCTGATAATCCGATTAATAAATAAGCCACCGCAGGGAATATTTAAGTTATGCAAGCTATTGATTAATCGTTCAGTTTCTAATAAACTCATGGGTTCGGCAATTGCCACGATTAAACAAATGGTGAAGTGGGAATCTTGCAGCAGTTTCTTCCCTTCGGTTAATTCCGCTTTCATTTTGACCAAGAAGTCATCAACTTCATCGGTATTGTAGGTTTTTGAGAAGGTTTGGGAAATAACGCGATGTTTCTTTTGAAATAATTCTAAAGAATTTAAAATAATCTCTAAAAAGTCTTTGATTCCTAATAGATTTAAGGTATGACCGGAGGGAGCCATATCAACGACTATTCGATCTATAATATTTTCTGCCAGTAATCGTTGAATTTCTAATAGCCCCATAATTTCATCTAAACCGGGCCAGTCTAAATCCCAAACGGGGCTTAAATCTTGCCCTTCCACAAAGCTGCCGCGTTCAACTAAAAGTTCTAAATATTTTCCGTATTTTTCTTTAAATTCTAAGAGTAATTTTCCCGCATCTAACGCCCTAACTTTTAAGTTAGGCAAGTCGTCTAAGGGTAAGGCTTCATCGCTGACTTGAGTTTGTAATACATCTCCTAAAGAATGGGCCGGATCGGTTGAGATTAATAGGATTTGTTCATCGGGAAATAATTTAGCCCAACGGCGGGCAAACCCACAGGAAAGGGTCGTTTTTCCGACTCCTCCTTTGCCACTAAACATGACCAAATGGCGGGAGTCATAACGGTTAAGGAGGTTGTTGACCGAGTTAAAATTATTCATACAGAAACTCAGTTAAATAAAGTGATAGGGTGGAGAAACTTGTCCTAATTGTAATTCCCAACGGGGACAAGCTTTTTGCCAATTTAAGAACTGATCGGTTAGTAAATATTCATCTTTAAATTTGACTAAAAGATAAATTCTTGATTCGGCTTCAGTCGAAGCAATAATAATCGTTGATGGATAGCTCTCTGTCACTAAATGAACGATATTTTGCCATTCAGCTCCTTGGAGAATATCAAAGTTTTGTTGGGCTTGATAGTGCTGTTTTTTAGCTAAAAAATATTGTCTTCCTCCCAAATCTGGGGATAGCACAGGTTCCTGTAGCTTACGCGGAATACATTTTAAAAGATATTCCCCTTTTCCCTCGAGTTGTTCGATTTTGTCTTGGTATTCTTGGGCATTAGAATTGAGATGGATGAGTAAATTTTTAGCCTCTATAAACGAGATGCCAAAACGTAAGGGTAAAACAGTCGTTTGCTGAAACAATTCGTAGATTACCCGATCATGACATAAAACGGCTTGAATCAAGCATTCTTCATCATTTTGTAAGGTGTCTAAACAGACTTCGGGTTCAACTACGGCTGAGAGAGTACCAGAAGTTATCAGTAACACGGGGTTGGTAATTCCAACAGGTAATTTTAATTTTTCTGTTGGGGTTTTTAAAAAAGCGTAAGTATATAAATTATACAATTTCATAGGACTCATCCAAGGAAAAATTCAAAACTTTTACAAATCTTTGTATCGGAGTGTTAAATTTTTGTTTGAGGTCTTTTTTAAGAAAGCCATGTACAACACTCAATTCTTCGCTATAATAAGATTATAAACTATTGAGGAATTGTTATGGCAAACCATCGTCTTCCCAGCCCAATTAAACCTAAGATTAGCACCATGCCTCGGAATAAATCTGAAGCATCTCAGCAACTTGAACTTTATAAGTTGATTACTGAAAAACAACGCATCCAAAAAGAATTAAAATTTATGGATCAGCGCATTCAGCAGTTAGAAAATCGTCTAACGGTTCTGAATCATCAAATTGAGAGTACAGAACAGAATATCCAAGATTTGCGTCAAGCTAATCCCAATGTCCCTAAAATGCTTCATCCTTCTAAACCTGTTGCTCACTCCTCCAATAATTTTCAAGCCTTTGAGCTGGAATATTAAGGCTTAAGAAAGAGCGGGTTAAACTTGAGGGGATTCCTCGAATTCTTGATCTTGTAAAACCCGCCTTTACCAAGAAAAGTTATGAGAGAAAAAAATATCCGATCTCTAGCTAGTATCAATAAAGTTTGAAAACGCAAGAGTAGGATAATGAATCAAACAATCGTTTTGATTTTTTCTACTCATAAATTTTTGAGAGATTATTCAGACTGGTTTTCTACAGACTCTTCTTCTAAGGCTTGAATTTTTAATAACAGTTCTTCTTCCTGAATTTCAAACTCTTCCTCAGAAATATCGCCCATATCATAAGCCAGTTGTAAGGATAATAACAGTTTGTGCAAATTTTCGGTGTCATCATATTCGGTGTTTGCACGCTCCTGAATTTTCTCCCCGATCCACATCAAACCCCCAATCGGTCCAGTAATCGGCAAGCATAAAAGATCAAAAAACATAAGTTATAATCTCCTTACACGAGTTGAGCAAAGGTATAGGGTGCTGTTAAATTGTTATAGCGAATTCGCAAGCGATCTCCAAATTTTTGGTCAATTGCTTCGACTTTTTGGCTAAATTCAGGTTCTTGATCCCAAGGAATTAAATAGGCGGCGTTGTAAATCATATCATCCGTCATCGGATCATTTTCTACAACCTCTTGAGTTGCATCGTTTAAGTTATCCCGAAACACTTGAATAATGTCTTGTTTCCGTTGGAATAAACTATTTTCAATCAGTTGACCAATATGGATAATTTCTTCCATCGTCAGGTTTTTACCGATCATGGCATCCCGTTGCTGTTTTAACTCCTGGTTAACTTCCAGAATTCTTTGTAATTCAGACTGGCTATCCCAAAAAATCTTAATGCTAACTTCTCGTTTTCCTGACAATTTGGCAAATAAATCCTTGAGTTGATCCTGGTAAGGAACAATCAATTGTTGTGTTACCGTTTCCCAGGTTTTGATAACCAATCCAAAACGTAACGGTAGCAGGGTGCGAAATCCTGCTTCCATAACATTTTCTAAGACTGTTTCATGGCAAATTAAATGGCGACGGGAAGCTAAATATTTTTCTTTATGAGCCAGAGAGTAGAGAAAACTAAATCCCGAAATGAATTCACTATGAACCGGTTCCTTATCAATCCCTTCCAAAACCATTTCATCCGGAATTTTCTCGGGAAATATTCCATATAAATAAAGACCCATAGTCATAAATAATCTCCAAAATTAAATAGGCTGAGATGTTAACACTAACCGAAGCTTTAGATGAATTAAATCAAGTTGTGCTAAACCTATATCGACATTTCCTTCGACGACAACTCCAGTATTTAAAAGTCGGTCAACCAATTCCAAAATTGAAGAAGGATTGGCACTACTTTCTCCTGGATAATAGCTTCCTGGAGTGGGTAAAAGGCTACCCAATTCTCCAAGATCGATATTTAACTCCTTCGGATCGACTTCAAAAATTGTACACAAATGTAGAATTTGTTCTTGTAATTTTTGGAGACTTTCTGCGGCTCTATCTAAATCTGAATCGCTGAGAGTTCCCCCTTCCAATCGGCGAATAATTTGAGCTTCTAGCAACTGGCGTACCAGTTCTACCACAGTTAAAAGTAAAGGTGCTAAACCCGCTTTACTCTTATTTTCTGAAGAGGTAGGTAAAAGCTCATTATCCGAATTACAAGGTGTGCAAACAAGTGTCATAATCGAAGCTAGTGAATTTGTTTTTGACGGTGAAGTTCAAGTGTAGAACTTCGCAAACTTGAAATTTTATCTAAGTTCAAATGACGGAAGATACTCTCTAACTTGTTAGGATTTAAGCCGGGGATTTTTTGGCTTTTTGGGATGTGCTTTACCGTTCGGGTTGGAATCATGGTTTTCTATTGCACTCGCTTGGGTTAAGGATTTTAAGGTTTGAAGTTCGGTTTCTAGAGTCTGAAGTCGGCGTGAAAGTTCTTGATTTTCTGCTAATAAAGTTTGGGATTGGCTATGGAGATAGGGATCACCTTCCCACCAATTAATTCCTATTTCCCGTGCTTTATCAACAGAGGAAATTAACAGACGAATGCGGATATGCAGGAGTTCTGTCGTGGCGATCGCAACAGAAATATCGCCAGCAATCACAATTCCTTTATCTAAAACTCGTTCAAGGACATCCGCTAAACTTGAACCTTGAGTCGCCGTTGTTAGGGTGTTATTTGAGTGGGTTTTAATCGGTGAGGCAGAAGTAGAGAAAGTCATGGTTGGTTTCACTCAAAAGGATCGGGAGGCAACGCGCTTGCAACTGGACTATCTGTTGGCTCTAAACCCGGTAAGGATTCCGTTGGCTTTTCGTTCAGAATTTCCCATAAAATGGTTGTCGATTCACCAATGGATAAATTGCTCCGTGATAAGAGAACATCTGCACAAATATCCCGGAAATCTGCTTGCTCGGGGGTGGCAATAATATCGTGTTCAGCGCAGACTTTGGCAATTATTAAACAAGATCGCAAACCCGACGTTTTTTCGGCGGCAGTTTTCAGACGGAATGTTTTGACGAGGTTCACAATAAATAAAGCATCTTCTCGACGAATTCCTGTTTTTTGGGCTAGGATTTCAGTCTGAGTCAGTTCATCGGGTTCGGGCATACTAATCGTTACTAACCGATCCATTAAGGCATCTTGAGTCGAATGAACTCCACAATATTCTTCTGGATTGGAGGTAAAAATTGCCCGAAATTGAGAATGGACTTGCAGATAGTCGGGTTGATTACTACTCGGTGGCAGGGTGAGGATTTTTTCTTCTAAGGCGGAGAGTAAAACGTTGTTGACTTCCGGTCGAGAACGGTTGAACTCGTCATAAACTAACGTAAATCCTTCTCGACAAGCCATTGTAAATCGAGAATCTACCCAATTGTGTTTGAGTTCGTCCTCAACTTTGAGAACGCTGTGGATATAGTTATCCATCAGTTTTTTATGGGTATAACCGGACTGACTCCCAATTAAATCTGAACTAGTGAAGTCATCATCTCCGAAAAGAAGCATCACAGGTCTGGCTAAAGAATTGGCGAGGTGCATTGCCAGTGTGGTTTTACCGGTTCCTGCTGGGCCACGCAAATGAATGGAAAAACCAGAGTGTAAGTAACGTAATGCCCGGGTTGCCATTTGATGGATCGACGGTGTGATGACAAATTGACCAGGGCGAAGGCGGAGAACGGATCTTCTTGTTTGATGTTCAACAACTGTCATGGTGGAAATTCAGTAAATGTCAATGAATTTGAGCAGTGAAGAAAGCTCACAACTTGCAATAAAGATGTGCTAGTTTGTAAAAACAGTGCTATACTTAGGTTATCTACAGGTTTTAGGAATCTGTAGGCGGTAAGACTAGCCGTTATTGCCTGCTAATGGTAAAAAGTAACTAGCACTTTATTTGCAGGAATCCTGAATCCGTAAGGACAGGAGTTCTACTTCTAAATTGAGTTTAGGATCTCAAAGAAGCAGAATTAGTCACACATGGTGTAAAACCTAAAACTCATTGTTGTATTTTAATGATAACCCTCTAGTTTAGCTGGCAAAAAAGCGACTAGAGGGTTTTTTACTCTAGCCTTGATTCGGGTTAGAACGAACCTAGAGAATTATTTTCCAAAAACACAGATAGACAACTCTTGACGAAATTGACGCAAATTTTGTTTTTGCTGCTTCGCTTGAGCTAGACGTTCTTTTTGGGTGGCTGTTAAAAACATCCGATTTTCTTGTTGCAAGTTTTTGTGAAATTTGCGGAGGAAAATCGCTTGTTTTTGAGCTTGAGACAGACGTTCTTGTTGGATAGCTGTTAAAAACATCCGATTTTCTTGGTGCAAATTTTTGTGAAATTGGCGGAGGAAAATCGCTTGATCTTCAGCTTTTTGTTGTCTTTCAAGTTGGACATCCGACAGAAAAGTTTGGACATCTAGGCAGAGTTCAGCCACTTCTTCAGCGATTGATGAACGCTCCTGTCGGAATTTTTCCATGAGACCAGTCATGGGGGGTTCTCCTCAATAACACTAATTCATGGGTTAACCCCACTCACCAGCCGAAACATTGACAGCAACTGGGGTTAATAAAAGAAACACCTGCCTGCTTTTCCCGCACCCTTATCGTAGGAAGTTTTCCGAAAGTTCGGGGGTTCAAGAAAAGCAGACACCGATTGAGAATTTCAAGATTCTTCAATCTCGCAATTGAAGAATCTATATCAATTCTTAGGCAGGAACCGCAGCCGATTGAGTCAGACCAACAGCTTCAGCATATTTCAGGTAGGTTTCAACAGAAGCGATCACGACTCGGGCTTCAATTGCCAATAATTCAATTCCCACAAGAGACACACGAGCCCAAGCATCAATAACAATCCCTTTATCAAGGATGCGATCAATAACTTCAGCCAAACTAGAGGAAGAATTGGTTTTTTCGACAGCCATGGTTTTGTACCTTTTTCTCATTGTTGATTTGGATTTCATTTGGGCTTAGGAATTTGTTTTTTCTTTTGCCCTCCTGATGTTTGAATAATATCAATTTTTTTTCTTCTTTGTCAATACTTTTTTCCATTTTTTTTATTTCAAAATGTAAACCTATTTTTATTTCAAAATGTAAACCTATTTTTGTTTCACAATGTAAAGGGATTCAGTGAATTCACGGATGTTTTGATCGAAATACGATAATGATCAACAGTAAATTCCGATTCAAAGGTTAAGAAAAAAATTTTGCCTACCCACTGCAAAACTGTTGTGTTAATAAGTGAAAACAGGGGAACAGGTCAGGTTATTAACCGAGGACACCTTAGAGACTATCAAACCGACGTTGGCGGATTTGGCGGAAGCTTCCGTGATTTTGGCACCAGACCAGGATAAACCTCCAGTTCACTTACTGAATCCGAGCCATGTACCCTTTTGTTAAAGACTTGAATTCCCACGCTTGCCAGGCGTCTGTAGAACGGTGTTGGTCGGCTATTGCTAGATTCTTTGATAAGCGCAAAAAGGATTGATGGTAAGCCCGATAGATTGACTTGCCTCTCCCGCCCCACCCACGAGGGGATGGGGAATTCCCGGCAATCTTGTTAAAAACCACTGTCTAGCTAAGTCGATTAATGATGCGGGTTGGTATCAATTCAGGAAATGGTTAGAGTCTTTTGGCAGCAAGTTTGGTCGGGTAACGGTTGCTGTTAACCCGGTTTATACCTCCCAAAACTGCTCAAATTGTGGAACAACAGTTAAAAAATCTCTATCAACTCGAACTCATATTTGTCGGTGTGGATGCGAGTTAGATAGAGATCATAACGCCGCAATCAATATACTGAATTCTGCCTTGAGTACGGTAGGGATACGGTCACTTGGATCTTAGATCCTCACGCTACCCTTCGGGAACGCCTGCGGCGAACAGGAGATTTGTCCTCTACTGTGATATAGCAGAGAAAGAGTTGATTAGGACACTGTTTTTCTGTCAAATCCTTTTATGATAAAGGTTTCAATTCTGTCTCCTGTCTCGGTGAGGCAGTGCGGACTTGGCGGTTTCCGTCGAGAGCGAAGCGTCTCCGAAGGAGATGGAGCAACTGCCTATCCCGTTGGGTGTCTCCTGATTTCTGCTATCTTAAATGTCAAAAGAGGACTCCCGTTAGAGCCTTCGGCTTAACGGCGAGATGAATTTTGACCAACAAAGAAAACTGAGCGAAGCGAATCCTACATGGCTTGGCATACTTGTGTAGAACAGGC
>NZ_JAYGHR010000111.1:0-14251 GCF_034932365.1 Limnoraphis robusta BA-68 BA1
AAAAACGGTAGCGGTAGGCTTTTTCTGTCATGTGTCACATCTTAGCATATAGCTTGTGAGAACCGCTATCGAAGAGGCGTTTCCTCCCGTCGCTAAAAGCGAGGGTCTCCACGCCAAATTCAGATGAGAAACCGGGTTTCTAAGCGAGTCTGTCCTACCAAGGATTTCCAATCAGAGTAAACCCAGACCAATAGTAAGGATGAGAGAGTTCTTCTTCTGTATTAGAAACTAAACTCGGAGGTAAAGCAACCTCGCCTCGAGAAATCAATAATTCACCTTGTTGTAAACGGACTTTACCCTGAATCATGGCAACTTGTGCTTTTTGAAGGGCTTCTGCTTTCGTTGAAGCTGTTTTCAACTGTTGATAAAATTCACTCATCAAAGCTAGGGTACCGCGATCGCTAATATACCACAAACTCGCTAAAGCCGACTTCACTCCCGACTGAATGGCTAACCCCGCAAACCCCAATTCTACATCTTGATCTCCAACCGCAGTTTGACAAGCACTCAACACCAACAACTCCGCAGGCGGCTTATTCCAGCGCATTTCCTGCATTTGATTTAACCGCAGTTGAGTATCCCACAATTGAATATAGGAATTTTGCGGTTCTCCTGATTTAAACTGGGCATGAGTCGCTAGATGAATAATTCCAAAGGAATTAGAAGCCAGTTGAGTTTCTAAATTTTGCAAGGTGGACACTTGGTTGAGAAAAGATTTTCCCGGCCATTGTCCCAATAGATTTGAAAGTGGCGATCGCTCCCCCGCACCGGGTTTAATAATCGTTGATAATTCTACAGGTACCGCCGGAAGCGGGTTTTGATCGGCAAATTCAGATACTCCCATCGCCAACACCTGGGCGGCTTTTATATTACCATAATTGGTGTCAATTAATAGATTAAATGCCGGAATACGAGTCGGACTGTATTTTTCAACTAAAAACTGTTTTCCGTCATGCAAAACGCCCAGGGGTAAGGTTCGTAAACCTGGCCCTGTACAGAAAAGCAAGATATCAATGCCTTTTTCCGCCAACGTCGCCTCAAACGGTTTAACAATCCATTGATACAATTGTTGAGCGGGTTTAAGATAGGAAGTGGTTCCGATTCTCCTCGGGTTCGTCACCTCTAGATAGAGTCGCTGAACTTGTTTTATGAGAGTTATGTGATCTGCTTCTGAAATCAAATCACCTGTTGCTTCACCATCGGGAGTCAATAAAATTAATTTCAGATAATCTGCTTGAGGGGCAACCCATAAAATAGCAGGTTTGCTTCCCGTTTGACTAGCGATACGAGAAAGAATTTTGGCAATATCATCGGCTTTGAGCGTTACTTCTGCCAAATTGCGGTTAAAATAATCTTCGTATTGTTTCTCCCAAGTTTCCTCCAGGCTTGTTACTTGCTCTGACCAATTGACATTTTGAGGATTTTCTTGAGAAAATGTAGCTTGAGAAAGAACGGCTAACAACACACCTGAAATCATCAAAGACAAAACGACTAACCGACTGTTGTACCGAAACAGCCGGATACGAATTACGCTTAGGGTTAATGCTAGAAACACCTGTATCTGGTGTCTTATGAGTTTGATCATTGCACTCAGATGAGAAAGGGTTGACCGAAAAAAATCGGGATGCAAGCCCCGTCGTTTACGAGGGTTAACTTACTTTCTGCATATAGCATCTATGTGGTATGATAATATTATACGCCAAGCAAGCCAGTGTCAATGATCGTCTACGAATTTAAAGCAAAAGGAAAAGCGTATCAATATAAAGCAATCGATGAAGCCATCCAAACATCTCAGTTTGTTCGGAATTCTTGCTTGCGGTATTGGATGGATAATCGTGGACTCGGAAGAAAGGAGTTGTATCGATATAACACTGAACTCCGAGCTATGTACCCTTTTGTCAGAGACTTGAATTCACACGCTTGTCAGGCATCTGTAGAACGGTGTTGGTCAGCTATTGCTAGGTTCTTTGATAACTGCAAGAAACGCGCACCAAGAGAGAAAATACCCGGCAAAAAAGCGGATTCGCAACTCGCCGTTGTACAGCGAGATTATGCGAACCAAGCAGGTTATCCAAGATTCAAGAATAATTCTCGCTCGGTTGAATACAAACAGAGCGGATGGAAACTTTTAGACCCCAAACATATCGAATTTATCGACAAAAAGGGGATTGGAAAACTCAAGCTTGTCGGAACTTGGGATCTGGCATTTTATCCAGTCGAACAAATTAAACGAGTGAGGTTGGTTAGAAGGGCAGATGGGTATTACGTTCAATTTTGCATCCAAGTCGATGTGAAGGTAAAAACACAACCGACAGGGAAAACAATTGGGTTAGATGTAGGATTAAAAGAGTTCTACACCGATAGTAATGGCAACACTGAACCCAACCCTCGTTTCTACAGAAAAAACGAAAAGCGATTAAAGCTTTATCAAAGGCGCGTTTCTCGAAAAAATATTGGCAGTGCCAACCGATTAAAAGCCATTAAACGACTGGGCAAAGCACACCTCAAAATAAGTAGACAACGTGTAGAACACGCCAAAAGACTGGCGCGTTGCGTAATCCAATCAAACGATTTGGTCGCCTACGAAGACTTGAGGATTAAGAACTTAGTAAAGAATCATTGTCTAGCCAAGTCAATTAATGATGCGGGTTGGTATCAATTCAGAAAATGGTTAGAGTATTTTGGAAGCAAGTTCGGTCGGGTAACGGTTGCTGTTAACCCGGCTTATACCTCCCAAACCTGCTCTAATTGTGGTGCGATTGTTAAAAAATCTCTATCAACTAGAACTCATATTTGTCAGTGTGGGTGCGAGTTAGACAGGGATCATAATGCCGCAATTAATATTCTGAATTCAGCTTTGAGTACGCTAGGGCATAGCGGAACTTGGATCTTAGATCCTCACGCTTCAGGAGATTTTACCTCTACTGTGATAGGAGAAATTCTGTCTCAGCAAGTCGAGTCGTAGAATGAAGAATCCCCGTCGTTTACGACGTGGGAGTGTCAATTGATGATAACTAATTCGTCCAAAAGATTGCCGAACGGTAATCTATGAGAAAGTTGAGTGCATCAAACTGTTGCAGAAACCCGGTTTCTGGACGAAAATTCTGGGTTTTGAGGTTTAAACATCTGCAATAAACCGGGTTTGTCACCCTGATGCAAGATCTGAGGTACATCAAACTGTTGCTTTGGTGATCGCTGAGGAAAGAGGTCTGGGATTGGATTACCCTAGCTATTATCGAGTTTCTGCACGAGAGACGATACAATAGTTAATCATCTGCTGAAATCTTGATTATTGAAATTATTAACTCGATATGACACCTCTAGAAACTCCTGAATCTGGTTCAAATAAGAACGGTGTTGCTGTTACTGAAGACAGTTTGCCTTCCGAAGTCTTGATGAATCCTGAAGAAGAGAAAATGAATTCAGGTGATGAATTTCCCGATGAAGTGGAAATGTCGTTATTTGATCATTTAGAAGAGTTACGACAACGGATTTTTTATTCGTTAATTGCAGTCGTTATTTCGGCGGTGGGTTGTTTTATTTTTGCCAATTCTATTGTTGAAGTTTTACAAAAACCCGCCCAAGGGGTGAAGTTTCTGCAACTGGCACCCGGAGAATATTTCTTCGTTTCAATACAAGTGGCGGGTTACAGTGGGTTAGTGTTGGCGAGTCCGTTTATTCTCTATCAAGTTGTCAGGTTTGTTTTACCCGGAATTAGTGTTCAAGAACGTCGATTTTTAGGGCCGATATTCTTTGGTTCAACGATTCTGTTTGGTGTAGGTTTGGTGTTTGCTTATGTGGCGATTGTTCCGGCTGCACTGAAGTTTTTTATTGGTTATGGCGGCGATGTGGTTGAACAGTTCTGGTCGATTGAAAAGTATTTTTCTTTTGTGTTAAAATTATTGTTTGTCACGGCGTTATCTTTCCAAGTTCCGGTCATTCAGATTTTGTTAGGGCTACTGGGAATTGTTTCATCTGAAAAGATGTTTTCTGGTTGGAAATATGTGGTGTTAGGTGCTTTTGTTATCGGGGCGATTTTAACGCCTTCTACTGATCCTTTGACTCAAAGTTTATTAGGCGGATCGGTTGTGATGCTATATTTTGGAGGAATTGGAGTGGTTAAGGTGTTGGGGAAATAATTTTGTAAACTCAAAAAATTAAAGCTCTAATAGTGAGTTAATCAAAGTATAATCTTCCTACTTCAATATTTCCAATTAATTTCTTTATTGCATAATAAGGAAAGAAAGCTGTTCTTCCCTTGTTTTTTCAAGCTCACTTAATGTTTCAATCATCCAACTCATATCATCAGTATTGTGATAACGGGAATAGGGAAAGTCTGGGTAAATAATAGGTGTTTCTCCTTGGAGATGAATCAATAACATTCTAGCGATCGCTCTTCCCAAAGAACAGGGGACTGCATTTCCAACTTGTCGATATTGATCCAGTAAACTTCCTAAAATTATCCAATCATCTGGAAACTCTTGTATTCGCTTGTACTCTTCAATACTGAGGGGTCTATCTTCTTCTGGATGTGCCAAATCAGTTGCAGGCATAGCCGGATGTGTCAACAATGTAGGAGAAGGCTTATCCCACGCTAACCTTCGATAAAAGCCTGTTTTTCCACCGCCTGCATGATAAGAACCTCCTAAAGCTTCTTGGTGTAATTCTACTGGCAAATCTCGCCAATGTTGTCCAGCTTTTAACAGTCGATAATATTTAAGTCGTTTTTCTGGGAACTTGACAAAATGATGTTCATTCTGAGGAAGTCCTTCTAGCGCCTCTCTCAATGTTCGCCATCGCGGAAGATCATATAAACCTTTCTCTGAGTGAGTCGGTGTTAGGTAGGGAAGTTTTTTTCCATCCCGGCTACAAGCAATAATAATTCTTTCTCGTTGTTGTGGAGTTCCAAAATTGGCAGTATTATATAAGTTGAAAGAAATACTATACCCAGCTTCTTTCAATTTCTGAGTGATAAAAAGTAGTGCGCTTCCCCGTTGTTCATCGGGTGATAAAGGTGGATAGTTTTTACCTCTCATATTATGAGGTCTATGCTTTAATGTTGCTGATAATAACCCTCGAACATTTTCAATTACTGCGAACTTGGGTTGTAGTTCAATTATTAAATCGATAAACGTTAAACAGACATTTCCTCGTTCATCATTGAACCCTTGTCGTTTACCCGCACTACTGAAAGCTTGACAAGGAGGCCCACCAACGATTAGATCGATTTCTTCGTCAGGACTCAAACCTGCTTTTTCCTTAATTGCTGTGGCTGAGTAGTCTCTAATATCTCCGATGAGTGCCACATCTGGTCGATTTGCTTCTATTGTTTTTCGGGCTGCGGCATCGATCTCGCAGGCGAGAAGCACCTTAATTCCTTCCTCTTCCAGTCCTAAATCTAAGCCCATACATCCAGAAAAAAAGCTTAAGGCTTTCAGATTTTGCTTCTTGAAAAATCTTCCTTCATACATAATTTGGTACTGCTATACCCGCCTGATATTCTATGGAGTGATACTTATAAAGTGATTGAAATTCAAGAATTTTATACAAGCGCTCACTGCGATAACTAAAGACGTTCAAGAAGAACGCCTCTAGAATATTTAGGGATGAATTTTGGGGGCTTATTTGGTGGTTTTCTTACGAGTGCTTGAACGCTTAGTCGTTCCTGTTGTTTTAGTCGTAGTTCCTGTTGTTTTCGACTTTGTTTTCGACTTTGAACCGGAACTTGCTTTCGCCGCCAACCATTCCAACGCCTGCTCTAAGGTTACATCCTCAACGGTTACTTCTTTTGGAACAGAAGCATTGGTTTTCCCATGTTTAACGTAAGGACCATAACGGCCATCATAAACGTTCACAGGTTCGTTATCTTCAGGATGAGCGCCTAACTCTCGTAAGGGGGTCGCCGTGCGCCGAGTACCTCGACTAGCTTTCGGTTGAGCCAACATTTCCAAGGCCCGATCTAAGGTAATACTCAACACATCATCCGGCGCCTTGATCGAACGATAGTCTTTCCCCTCTTTACCCTGATCATGGACAACATAGGGGCCAAACCGTCCAATTGCCGCTTTGACTTTCGCCCCCGTTTCAGGATGAACCCCCAACAGTCGCGGTAATGACAGTAAACCCACCGCCATGTCAAAACTCACGCTATCCTTTTCAACGCCCTTGGGTAAAGACACCCGCTTGGGTTTTTTATTCTCCTCAGACTCCTCACCCAACTGTACATAGGGGCCATAGGGGCCAATCAACATAAAAATCCCTTCTCCCGTTTCGGGATGCAGCCCTAACTTTTCAGGGCCTTCGGTTTTTTGCTGAAGCAGTTCTTGCACCAACTCAGGCGTCAGATCCGCCGGGGTTAAGTCTTGCGGAATAGAAGCCGTAACGATTTCTGAGCCATTTTCCGCCTCAATATACGGCCCAAACTTGCCAATACAAACCCGATAGAGAATACCATCGGTTTCACCCCCCAGTTTTTCGAGTTCGATAGTCCGAGCAACTTTGGCATCAATTTGACTTTCCTGTTCCCGAACTTGCGTTTCTAACCCCTGATCTCCCGAATAAAACTTCTGCAAATAGGGAAGCCAACTCGCCTCTCCCTCCGCAATATCATCGAGGGTATTTTCCATGCGGGCGGTGAACCCAATATCTACCAAGTCGGGGAAATGTTTTTCCAGTAAATTCGTCACCGCAAACGCCGTAAACGTCGGGATGAGGGCATTTCCTTTTAACTGAGCATAGCCGCGATCAATAATGGTGCCAATGACACTGGCGTAGGTACTGGGTCGGCCAACGCCTTCACTTTCGAGGGTTTTCACCAGAGACGCTTCTGTAAACCGAGCGGGGGGCTGGGTTTCGTGGCTAATGGCTTCGAGTTCCTGACATTTGGGATGATCGCCCACTTTCAGAGGCGGAAGTAATACTTCTTGGTTTTCTAAGGCTGCTTCGGGATCATCAGAACCTTCGACATAGGCCCGTAAGAAGCCGGGAAAATCAATGCGTTTTCCACTAGAACGAAAACCCGCATTTTCGACTTGCAACTCAACAGAAATGTTGGTTTGTTGGGAGTCGGCCATCTGACAAGCGACGGTTCGCTTCCAAATCAAATCATAGAGTTTCAGGTCATTTCCGCCGAGAGAGGTTTCTTGGGGCGTGCGGAAACGACTTCCCGCCGGACGGATGGCTTCGTGGGCTTCTTGAGCGCCTTTTGTTTTGGTCGTATATTGGCGGGGTTTGGGACTGAGGTAGTTTTTGCCGTATTTCTCCTCAACGCAGGCCCGAGCCGCTTCTATCGCCTGTTCAGATAGGTGAACGGAGTCAGTTCGCATATAGGTGATAAAGCCCCGTTCGTACAACCCTTGAGCCACTTGCATCGTCTGACGCGCACTCAGTCGCAATTTGCGGTTGGCTTCTTGTTGGAGGGTGGAAGTTGTAAACGGGGGGGCGGGTTTGCGGGTAACAGGACGTTCTTCGATATTGCTGACTGTCCAGGGTTTATCCGTAAGTCGCTCTTTTAAGGCCATCGTCTGAGCTTCATCGAGCAGAACGACGTTACGACCTTGGGCGATTTTACCTGTGCTTTCGTCGAAGTCGCTTCCGGTTGCTACTTTCACGCCGCCTACTGTGATCAATTTGGCATCAAAGCTGGTTTTATCCTTTTCAAGTAAGGCTTTTAAGTCCCAATAGTCCCCTTGACGGAAAGCCCGACGTTCTCGTTCTCGGCTAACGAGTAAGCGTACAGCCACAGACTGCACTCGTCCGGCGGATAAGCCTCGGGCGATTTTTTTCCAGAGTAGGGGTGAGAGGGTATAACCGTAGAGGCGATCTAAAATGCGTCGGGTTTCTTGGGCGTGAACCAGTTGTTCATCGACATCCCGACAGTTGTTGAGGGCTTTTTGAATGGCTTCTTGGGTGATTTCGTGGAAGACCATTCGTTTTGTCGGGATCTTGGGTTTGAGGAGTTGCAGCAAATGCCAGCTAATACTTTCGCCTTCGCGGTCTTCGTCTGTCGCTAGAACCAGTTCATCGGCAGCTTTGAGGGCGTCTTTGAGTTCTTTGACGACTTTTTTCTTATCTTTGGGGACGACGTAAATTGGCTCGAAGTCGGCTTCGACATTTACGCCAAGCTGCGCCCACTTCTCTCCCTTGTACTCTTCGGGAATTTCTTCTGCTGAGGGCGGTAGGTCACGCACATGACCCATCGATGCTTCCACACGGTAGTCACGGGGAAGGAAGTTGCTGATGGTGCGAGCTTTCGTTGGAGATTCGACGATCACTAGGGTTGCCATGGCGTCTTTTCGGAGATATGAGCAGCGAACAGGTATGGGTTTCGAGAATATAGGGAGCAGATCGGCAAGCCAAACTGTCTTTTATTATCCGGGAAGTAAGCCGGATAGAGGACAGCACAAAAATATGCGATCGCTTTATCGGAAGTAGGGCTTACTTTCAAAACTATCTTAATTTTGAGTTTATGTCTAAATTCATAAACGATCTTTTCCAGCCTACTGTTTGAGTTTGGCCGAGCGACGCGATACTTTGGCTATTGGTAGCGCATTTTTCATAATTTGTCAAGTCTTATCTAAACGTTTTGGGAAATAGTTGCTTCTGATGTCGGGGTTGTATGGGGAATCTCTCAATTTTTCTCCACAGAATGATGATTTGTACTCTGGCTTAGGTTATACTAATGACGGCAATTCTTAAAAAATAATTAAGATTAGGATCAGCATAGTTGTTTCTTGTTTGGAGGTGCAGTCAAAATGATCTCGGATTTGCTGCGTGTTTTGATTCCGGCAGTTAGTTATCTTGCAAGTGTCTACCTGTTGTTGATTTGTGTGCAGAAATTGACTCAAAAAGCCTTTTAACTAAATATCGCGGCGGAGTCCCACTCCAAAAACGAGCGCGTTGGGGTTGGGATGAATTGTGATAAAATAACCCTGTTGGCACAGAACACAAAAACGCGAAAACCAAGCGTAGAAAAATTTAGCCTGGGTCAGACGGGTGTCTGCCTGTGGACGCTGTGTAAGACCCATTTGTATCCGTATAAAAAGGCAACGGCGGATGAAGCACCGAAGCCTACACCATAAGCGAATAGCGTTGGTGATAGGCACTTCACAGTGGTGTGCGAGTTTAGATCACAATAGTATTGAAAAATCAGGGTGAAACCGTTAGTCGGTGGGGTTAATGACTCGACCGACTCAATCCGACTCCGACTAAAAATACTACAAGCTGCACCAGGACAATACTTGGCCCTGAAGGTAAATCCCAAATTCCAGAAATCATCATTCCTAGAATACCACTCACTGCCCCAATCGCCGTAGCGAGTCCTAAAAATGGTATAAATTGCTGACAAACTAATCTCGCAGTCGCGGCGGGAATCACTAAAAAAGCATTGACTAATAAAATCCCTACAGCCCGAATAGACAACGCTAAAGTTAGGGATAATAGGACAATAAAACTATAGCGATAAAGTTGTATGGGAATGCCCTTGAGTTGAGCTAAATCTGGACTAAATGTCAGGAGTATTTGTTGGGGTAATGTAACAACAAAACTGAAAATCGTGACGGCTAACAGTAAGAATAATAAAAGAATATCAAGATTACTAATAGCGAGGATATCTCCAAACAAAACTGATAATAGATTACGTCGATAGCCTTCTAAAAAAGAAAATCCAATGGTTCCTAGCGCCACTGAACCTGCAACAATAACCCCTAAAATCGTATCACTACCTAGATTAGTTTTGTCTATTAAATAAATCACTCCTAAGCCAAAAAATACGAGTAACACGGTTAGGGATAGGTTAGAGGGAAGTGGAATAAACGCCCCAATGACGACGGCTAAAAATGCTACATGACCTAAAGCATTACCATACATTGAAAGCTGTCTGAGGACTACAAAACTTCCTAAAAGTCCCCCCAATGTTCCCAGTAGAACCCCACCGATAATCGCTCGTTGCATAAACGGTAAGCTTAAAAGTTCTATCCAGTCTGAATTAATCATTGTATTAAGAAGGCAACAAAAAATGTAGGGGCGGGTTCGGGCAAAATCTATGCTTCCCAGAAACAACATTAATAAACCCGCCCTTCTTCAATTCACAGATAACAAAAAATGTAGGGGCGGGTTCGCCAAAATCTATGCTTCCCAGAAACAACATTATACAAACCCGCCCTTCTTCAATTCACAGACAACAAAAAATGTAGGGGCGCGCCTCCGCCAAAATCTATGCTTCCCAGAAACAACATTAATAAACCCGCCCTTCTTCAAATCCGAGACAACAAAGAATTATAAGATGTTTTAATGAGAGTGAAAATAACGAATTTGTGTTGAACCATAAACCTCTTGTAAATTCTCAGTTGATAATGTTTCTCGCGGACTTCCTTGACAGAGAATTTTTCGGTTGAGACACAAAACGCGATCGCAATACCGACTGACTAAATCTAAATCGTGAGAGATTTGTAAAATCGCAAATCCTTGTTCTCGCTGGAGTTTATTCAATAATTCTGCAAATTCAATTTCTCCGGTTGCATCCACTTCGGCTAAGGCTTCATCTAAGACTATTAAATGACGAGGAACGGCTAAACAATAAGCCAGTAAAACCCGTTTGAGTTCACCTCCGCTTAACGTTCCGATGCGTTGTTTATATTGATTTTCAAGATTAACTTTAACTAAAGCACTTTGTACAGAAATCTTTTTTTCTCGTGATTTCCAAAACATCGATTTCGGTAAGGCTAAGGCTACTAATTCTTCTACAGTTAAGGGGAAATAGCGATCAAAAGAAAACTTCTGCGGAATATAACCAATTTTATCCCATCGTTTTCCCAATAAATTTAAGGGTTTTTCTAATATTTCGACTTGACCTGACTCATAGGGAATTAATCCTAAAATTGCTCTAATCAAGGTGGTTTTTCCGGCTCCATTCGGCCCAACTAAAGCAGTATTAGTTCCTGAAAATAGTTGGAATGAAACCCCGTCAACTGCTAGATAATTGCCTCGGCGAATCGTCAAGTTTTGTACCTTGACCACAGATTGACTTCCGAATTCTTGGCACGCGATCATTTACAAATATCCTCTAGCGTTTTTAAATTCTTCCGCATGGCGGTAAAATAATATTGAGGATCTAAAGAGCCTGTTTCAATCGGATCTAGCGTTTTTACAGGCAGTCCAACATCATTAGAAATTTGTTGGAGTCGGCTATCATTGACTCCCGGTTCACTGAGTAAAGCCTGCACATCGTATTCTTTAACGGCTGCAATAACACGCTGGATATCTCGGGGAGAAATGCTATCTTCGGGAAGTTCTAACACCGCCATTTGTTGGATGCCATATCGTCTCGCTAAATAAGGATAAGCATCGTGAAATGCTATAAATTTGCAGCCTTTTACCGAACCTAAACGACTTTTAAATTCTTGATCAAGTTGTTGTAATTGTTTAATATAAGCATCAGCATTCGCTCGATAAGTTTGAGCGTTTCCTGCATCTGCGGCGATTAAACCCTCCCGAATATTTGCCACTTGTTTCTGTGCTAAAATCGGATCAAGCCAAACATGGGGATTTCCTTCAGCGTGAGAATGACCGTGATCATGATCGTGATCTTCTTGGAGTGCTTGAATTCCTTGACTGGCATCAATTTGTTTGAGTTGAGGGTTCCCCGCATTCGCCACTAACCCACTGAGAAATGTTTCCATTCCCAAACCATTTTTGACTAAAATTTGAGCTTGAGCGAGTTTACGCGCATCGCTGGGAGAGGCTTGATATTCGTGAGCGGTAACGTTGGGAGGAACGAGAATTTCCACTTCCCGACTAGAACCTGATACGGCTTTGGTAAACAGGTACATTGGTAAAAAGGTAGCGACAACCTTAGTTGAACGGGTGTTTTGAGCGACTGTTGTCAAACTTCCGATGCTTACAGCGATCGCTGAAATCAATAATACCGCAAATAAAGGACGACGCTTCCAACTGCTAGGGTGAGTCAATATCCGAAATAACTGTGAAGGTGACATAGTGTGAGATACACCAAAATTGATCGGCGAAGGGTTCTCCATTCATTACAAAATGGAGGTGATAATTAAAATGATAATCATTTTAGTCTGTTTTAGCAATAGGGATTTTACGCCTCACCAGTGTTGTAGGGGCGGGTTTAAACAGTGAACAGCGCGTTCCTTGCGGCCCGGCGGTTTCCGGCGAGACTTAGTTTGTAAGAGAGTGAACAGTGAACAGTGACCAGCTTTTACAGCAGGCTCTAATTAGACAGAATTAAGATTGAGAATTTAAAGCCTTCATTTGATCATAAACTAAGCGAGAAATAGTGGGAAATATTTGCCAATTTTCGGCGTATTCTGTTCCGTCTCCAAAGACCGTTAAAATATAAGCAACTTGACCGGATTTTGACTGAATAAAAGCTACCTCAAAACGAGTTTCAGAAGTCCAACCTACTTTGGAAAAAAAGCGAATATCTAATCCCGCCAAAGATTCTCCGAGAAAGCCTTGAATGGGGTTGGATTCTTCCCGTTTCCAAACCGTTGGGTCGAGATCTCGTTCAAGTAGGTTCATCATTTGAGAACTGGCTGTAGAAGAAACGGCTTTTTTTGTGACTATTTCATACATTAATCGACTCGCTTGTTCAGCCGTAATTTTATTTCTAATCGGGTTTTTAGGATTTCCTCGCATTTTCAGTTCCCAAGCTTGGGGTTCTTCCATTTGGAGTTCAGGAATCGGGTAGTTTTTTTGACTGATATCAATATTTTTATACCCAGATTTTTGAAAAAAGTTATTAATAGAATGTCGTTTTTTGAGCCAGTTTTCATAATTTTCAACCGATGAATTAGGTTGGGATGAAGTCTGGGTCAGTTTGTCCAGAATATGACTAGCGGCTTCATTATCGGAGTCTTGAACTAATTTACAAATATCGGTTTGACATTCAGATGTATAATTAATGATTTCTGGCGGTTGAATTCCGGCTTCTACTTGAGCAAATAAAGCCACCATCCAAAACAGTTTGGTAATACTAGCAGGAAATCGAGGGGTTTGACTGCGGTATTCAGCGAAGGTTTGAGTTTGAAGATCAATTAAGTGAATAGAGAGGGAAGAAGTTGATAATTTTTGTTGAGAAACTTGATTAATGACTTGATCAATAATCGCTTGAAGTGTTAAACTATAATTGAGATATGGTTCCGTCTGAACGTTATAAACGGGCTGAGAATTTAAGCGTTTTTCTGGGGTGAGTTTGGCAGAGGAAATATTCTGAGTTTTAGTCTGAGAAATCGATGAAGAAATCACGGGAGTGGAACGGAAAAAAGTTAATTCAATCCATTCTGGAAAGAAAAATTTGGCGATCGCACAAAATCCCCCTAAAATCAATGCAAGCAGAGAAATAGAACCCAACAGGGACACGGAAGGTTGAGTTCGAGAGCGAGAACGCTTCGGTGAGGAGGGTTTGGAGGGTTGTCGAGTTTGACGGGCTGGAGATGATGACTTGAGTTGCTGTTCGCTATCGAGTTGAGCAACTCGTTTTCGGAGTTTTTTAATGGTTTTGTAGGCTCGTTCTAACTGAGTTTCGAGTTCTACAATTTTCGGATCGCGATCAGTCGGTTGGGGTTGTTTGGGACTCACAGGTTCGGTTGGTCTTTTCAACTTCGCTGATTATCTTAATCTAAAAAAGATTGATTTTAACGCGCGAAATTTTGTTGTAGCGCTCCTCACCCACTTTTCGATGAATTCAAAATTTTATCAGGTTGTCAATAAAGCCAATAAAAAACCTCGGACAAGGAGTTTCAAAAACAGATCTGTTGGTACTTTTGGGCTGTTCTGATAGACGATTTAACGTCTCCTCGGTACCACAAAGTAAGGGAAACGACAAACACCTTACAAACAAGAATACCCCTTGACCGATGTGTTATATTTAGAGTTGGGCTGTTAGAGTTAAGTAAACGATTTGCTCCCCTGACGTCGTTCTCCTTCGGGGGCAATTCACAAGTCAAACAACAAAACACTTGCTATCGTCGAGCCATCCTGATCAGAAACGATTTTCTCTTGAGGGTGGCTTACTGTTTATTATGGCGGGTAAGTTGAGAAAAAAGTATTTTTCTTTACAAAAATTTGATTTCGGTACGAATCGTATAAATTTGTTCATTACTGCTCCATAAAACGTGTACAAAGCGTCACAAGAAGATACTTTGTGTGTTTATTTCCTGCTTCAAAGGGGGCATGGGAGCGGTTAACCCTCCACAGGCTTACGAGTCGAGCCGTACTCGCTATAGCG
>NZ_JAYGHR010000112.1:0-14033 GCF_034932365.1 Limnoraphis robusta BA-68 BA1
TCCTAGATAGTCGTCGCTGTAGCTTTTTAATTCGCTTTTCAGATGACCTTAAATACTTGGGATAGATGGCTGCATTGTCGTTAGTGTCTTTGTAGAAATAGTTTAAACCCAAGTCTAAACCGACTACATTTCCGGTATAGTTTCCAGGCTCAGAGCGATTGGCGTCAAAACAAAATTGAGCATAATACCCATCAGCTCGCCTCACCACCCTAACTCGATTGATTTTTAAGGTTAGAAGGTCTTTTCTAACATCTGAATTGCAGAAAAGAGAGAATTTACCCGCCTTGAAACCATCTGTAAAATTAATCGATCTACAGTCGGATGACAGTTTGTAGCCTGTGGTCTTGTATTCAACTGAACGACAATGCTTTTTAAATTGAGGATAGCCTTTTATCGACGCTCCCTCTCTACAACGACGGTAGAAACTAGAGATTGAATTCCAGGCTCTTTCACCCGAAGCTTGACGCGCCATTGAGTTAAGTTTCTTGGCAAAAGGAAATTCTTTCGCCAACTCTTTACACAAACGAGAAATTCGAGATTTATCCACATCCCGTTCATCTCGCCATAGTCTAACTGCCTTGTTCCTGATGAACTGTGCAGTCCTTATGGCTTCGTCAAGTCTTTCGTATTGAGACTTGGAACCGTTCAATAACTTCGTTTCTCTAACTATCATGGAGTTATCTTACCACAACCAAACTCGGATAACAAATTGTTCGTCTTCGACTCACGACTATTCATCCCCATACCTAAAGGCAGGGGCTTTTCGTGCTTTTTGGTAATTTGGCGATCGCTCAGAAATTCACCGCCTCTTTCTACTATTTTAGACGATTTTATACAAATTTTATCAGGAAAATCTGAACAAAAATCTTTACTGATTCGTTCCCCTTTTTCTGAGGAAGCTTATAGTTTTTCGAGTCAAACTTCTCAACTTTTAGATCAACTTCGTTCTCAACGTTGTTTGCTGATCTTAGATAATTGGGAAACCCTACTTCGCAGCAGTGCAGGAACTCCGCGAGATATAGTAGGTGTTCATCGAGAAGGGTTTGAAAATTATGGGGAATTATTGCGTTTATTTGGCGAAATCTTTCATCAAAGTTGTTTGGTGTTAACCTCCCGAGAAAAACCCGCAGTGATTGCCACTTTAGAAGGTGAATTTTTGCCCATTAGAACCTTGCAACTCACGGGTTTACCCACAGAAACGGCGCGAGAAATTCTCACGGCAAAAGGATTAAAAGGACAAGCCGAAGATTATCATCGTTTAATTGAACGCTATCAAGGAAATCCTCTGGCTTTGAAAATTGTTGCTACAGCAATTCAAGATACTTTTGCCGGAGATATTCAAGAATTTTTGAGTCATAAAACAATTGTATTTAACGGAATTAGAACGTTAATTGATCAACATTTTCAAAGGTTATCGGAGTTGGAAAAAGAGTTAATTTACTGGCTAGCAATTAACCGCGAACCTCTATCTTTATCCAGCTTACAGTCGGATTTAGTCGTACCTGTTTCGACCAAAAAATTATTAGAAGTCTTAGAATCTCTACAACGACGATCTCTGTTAGAAACTCAACTGGCTTGTTCTAAGAATAACGGACAATTAACTCAATTTACCCTACAACCTGTGATTATGGAATATGTCACAGACAGTCTGATCGAAAAAGTCGCCGAAGAAATTATTGCTCAAGACTGTCATTTATTTAGAACTCATGCGTTAATACAAGCCACTGCAAAAGATTATGTTCGCGAAACTCAAATTCAACTGATTCTCGTTCCTTTAATTGCTGAACTTCTCACTCATTTACGAACTCATTCTGCTATCGTTGAACAACTTGCTAAAGTCCTCAAACAAGAACAAACAATACTTCGACGAGAACCCGGTTATACTGCGGGAAATATTTTGAATATTTTCTGTCATCTGCAAATCAATATAGCAGGATGGGATTTTTCTAATCTTAGTATTTGGCAAGCCTATCTCCAAAATACTCGTTTAAATGATGTTAATTTTGCCGGATCAGATCTGAGTCGTTCTGTATTAGCAAAAACCTTTGCACCCATTACAAGCATTGCGTTAAGTTATGATGGGTTAATGTTCGCCACAGGTCATTTAGATAGCGAAATTTATCTGTATAAACTTGAAGCCTGTTATACTTTATCTGTTGGTTTTAATTTTCGCACGGATCAAGGAATTATTTGGTCAATTGCCTTTAGTCCAGATGGGAAACTGTTAGCAACCGCAGGCGAAGATTTCACCATTCAACTCTGGGATATCCAAACAGGTGAATGTCTACAAACCCTCAACAAACATACCAACTGTGTGCGATGTGTTAGCTTTACAAACTCGGGAAAATGGCTAATTAGTGGAAGTGAAGATCGTACTCTTCGTATTTGGGATGTGCAAACGGGAAACTGTTTACAAGTTTTTGAAGGACATCAACAACAAATTTGGACGTTAGCAATTGATGCGAATGATGATTATATTATTAGTGGAAGTGATGACTTTACTCTCAAACTTTGGCACCTCAAAACCGGACAGTGTTTAAGAACTTTTCAAGGACATACTGACTGGATCAGATCAGTGGTTTGGAGTGCAGAGGGTGAATACATCGCCAGTGGAAGTATTGATAAAACCGTGAAGTTGTGGGATGTCAAAAGCGGGGAATGTTTACAAACCTTTCGAGGTCATCGCAATGGTGTCTTTTCTGTGGTTTTTATCGATAACAATCAGTTGGCAAGTACGGGTTTAGATGGTACAATTAAACTATGGAATATTAAATCAGGTCGTTGTCGTCGGACTTTATTCAGTCATCGCAAGTTAATCGCTCATATTGCCTTTAGTTCTCCCGAAAACCTGTTAATTAGTGCAGCAGAAGATCAGACTTTAAAACTCTGGGATATCACAACAGGCGCTTGTATTCGAGTGGTACAAGCTAGAGTAAATTGGTTTTCTTCTGTTACTTTTAGTCCCGATGGAAAAATACTCGCCAGTGGAAGCGAAGATCGAGGAGTGCGACTTTGGGATCTGGAAACGGGGAAATGTCAACCGCTTTGGGGACATACAGATATTGTTTATACAGTGGCGTTTCACCCCAACTTTAGGAATGAAAATAGCCTCATATTAGCCAGTGGGAGTGGTGATCAAACTATTCGTTTGTGGGATGTGAAAACAGGACGCTGTAAAGCCGTATTACGGGGTCATCAGTCAACAATAATGACGGTAGCATTTAGTCCTGATGGGAAAATACTCGCCAGTGGGGGATGGGATGAAACCGTGAAACTTTGGGATGTGGAAACCGGTCAACTCCTGCGAAGTATTACCGCGCATTTTGTGGCGTCAGTAGCGTTTAGTTTGGATGGGAAAAAAATCGCGATCGCAGCCTTTGATCAGACGCTAAACATTTACAATATAGAAACGGGAGAATGGGATCAAAGTTTATTCGGACATAGCAGTTGGCTGTTAGGGGTGGCCTATAGTCCCTGTGGTCGCTGGTTAGCCAGTTGTGGTTTAGATCGTAGCATTCGCCTCTGGGATCTCAATACCGGAAACTGTCATTTCGTTTTATCAGGACATTCAGACTGGGTGTGGAAAGTTGCGTTTAGTCAAGATAGTCGTTTGTTAGCCAGTGCGAGTAGCGATCGCACCATTAAATTATGGGATATAATAACAGGAACCTGTTTAAAAACCCTAGAAGAACATGAATTTTGGGTGATGTCTGTGGAGTTTCATCCCGATCCCACTTCTCAATTTAATACTCCAGAAATTCTTGTCAGTGGCGCTGCGGATCAAACCATTAAACTCTGGGATGTATTAACGGGAAATTGTATTCAAACCTTGAAAGCAGATCGTCTCTATGAAGGAATGAATATCAGTCAAGTTACAGGACTAACAGACGGTCAAAAAACGGCGTTAAAGGTTTTAGGTGCAGTGTTTAGCGAAGAATAGAGAAACGGTATTAGATCTGTTCTTGTTGACATTGATAAAAAATGTAATCGAGGGCTGACAATAATTTTTCTATATTAGAAATTGTATAATATCGCGTCTCTTTTGTAAAGAGATTGTCGTTGAGTTTGCCAAATTCCCAGATTTTCCCATTAGACACTACTCCAAAAAGAGTTTGACTCGGTTGATTATTAATTTTTTGCATGGCAACCATTTCCGCCAAACATTGTCCCCATCCTTTGATAAAGTCATCTTTTTTAGCTTCGACAACTAAAAAATAAGGTTTTTCAAAGACTTGTTTTCCTAAAGTTGATCTTTGGGCTAATATATAATCAGGAGTTCCTGAAAGTTTTTCATCATAAATAATCGCTTTATGACTCCATAATGTAAACTCATTTCGGTAGCGGCGATAAAGTTCTTTTAAAATCGGGAAAATAATCATTTCACACACCGCATATTCTGATTCTTCAAAGGAAAATTCTCTAAGACAAAACTCTAAATCTTCCTGAAATACTGAGCGAACCTCGATTTTAGATTCAATAATAAATTCTGCTTCTATTGCAGTAATTTGAAATTCTTGCAGAACTTCACTAATATTTTTATAGGAATCGAAAGACATAAAAATCTCTCCTGTAATTCATTAAAAGAACGGTTTACTTAAGGTTTATGGTTAAATATTTCAATCAAACAAGAGGTAATAAAATCTCAAACTCTGTTCCCATACCCGGTTCAGATTGCATCAGAAATTGACCCCCATGTTTCCCCGTAACAATTTGATAACTATGGGCTAAACTGGTTTCTTTTTCAAGGCGTTTTCGGGTTGAAAAAGATTCAATAATTTTTTGTTGTTCATCGAAAGACATACCAGGGCCATTATCTGCTATCCGAATAGAAACCCAACGTTGGGGAGTTCTTTCTGAACTGAGTTTTGTTTTTGGCGATCGCACTTCTGTGGTAATTTCTATTGTGGGTTTTTTGTCAATATTTTGACTAATATTTCCTCGATATTTTTTCGCCCAATCTTCACTAAAAGCCTGACTCACCAGGGCATCAATTGCATTGGTTAAAATATTCATAAAAACTTGATTCAGTTGACCAATATAGCAGGTAACAGGGGGGATATGATCATAAGATTTTATCACTTTAATTTCACTAGATATTCTATTTTTTAGCAGTAATAAAATGCTTTCTAAATGGGTATGAATATCAGCAGGCTTGGGATGAACTTCATCAATATAACAGAAATTTTGCAAACTCGTTGCCAATTTTTTCAACCGTTCTGCTCCGCTTTGAATACTCTTGACAATTTGAGGAATATCTTGTTGAATATAATCAAATTCTATTTCATCTTTGATCTGCTGAATATCGGACGGAGTTGTTGAAAAATGGGCTTCATAAACCGAGATCAAGTTAATCAGACTTTCGCTATAAGCTGAGAGATGCGTTAAATTTCCCCAAATAAAACCCACCGGATCTAAAATTTCATGGGCGACGCCATCCACCAAGCGTCCCAAATTTGCCATTTTCTCAATTTGTACAATTTGAGTTTGCATTCGTTCAAAGCGAACTTGAGTTTCAATTCCACGAATTTGCCAGTTAGCAATATTTAATTCGTGAACATCGAGCAGTCGATAAGGTAAACTCCGAGAAGATGAGGAGAGCGGATCAATTTCAACAACAATGGGTTCACCTCGCAGTTCGGGTAAGCGTCGGAGCGCCTGTTGAGCGGCACTAACAATCGGCGTATCTTCTGATAAAATCAAAGGCGATGTACGGGCATAGCTGTAGAGAACCCGCAGAGGTTGTGGTAAAAACAGCTCCATTGCTTGAGGGCGAATCAAAAATTCTAACAGTTGGCGTCGCGAGATCATCCCCAAAAATTGCGGATTTCCATCGGGTGATTCCTCAATCAGAATCACTCCCGGAACGCTAGGATAGCGCTCAAAGATTTGAGCGACAACAATTCCTAGACAACTTGCAGAGACCTGAAACTCATACAGAGAAAGATCTCCCAAAGTTGATGCTAAACCCAGATCGAAAATGGTCCCCTCTATTAAGCGAGGGGGAGAGACTTGATCATCACGTTCCTCTAGCACGGCGTGTTACACCAGTCAGCTACATTTCTAGTTTACTGCTTTATAAAACTTATATAACGCGGTATAAACCATGTTAACGTTTATTTCCTGCATCACCCCGGACTGTCGGCAGCACCCGGTCAGACAAGCAAATCAGCCGAGAAGCCCTCGGCATAACCTTCTAAATTTAGGCTGGCATTCAAATCACGGTCAATGCTTACACCGCAATTATTACAGTTAAAAACTCGTTCTTTCAGAGCTATTTGTTGAACATGACCGCAATTTGAACAGGTTTTAGTTGACGGATAAAATCTGTCAGCAAAAACTACTACTGAGCCGTACCACTCGGACTTATACTCGACTTGGCGGCGAATTTCATAAAGAGCAGAATCGGCAATAGCACCCGCTAACTTATGATTCTTTAACATCCCAGAAACATTCAAGTCTTCTAACCCGATAACTGCGTGGTTTTTGCATAGCCATGAGGTGAGTTTGTGAATTGCATCTTTTCGGATGTTTGTGACTCGCTGATAAGCTTTCGCTAATTTGAGTTTGGCTTTATTCCTGTTATTGGAACCCTTCTGTTTTCTAGAAAGTTCGCGCTGAAGTTTTGCCAGATTTTTTTGAGCTTTTTTGTGAGCTGCTGGATTGTCAAAAACAGTACCATCTGAACAGGTAGCTAAGACCTTAACCCCAACATCAACACCCAGGTATTCTCTTGATTTAACAGTCTGTTCTGGCTCAAATTCGTAAGCGACAGACAGATACCAAGAATCAGCGACTCGACTAATTGTGACTCGTTTAGTCTGAATTTCGGGAAGGGGTTCGTAAGTGTTAACCCATCCAATAAAAGGAAGCTTTAATCTCCTCCCTGAAAACCTCATTACTTGGCCACAATTGTCAATAGTAAAGCTATCATTTCTGCCTTTTTTCTTGAACTTAGGATGTTGGGCAGTGCCTTGAAAAAAGCGACTAAAAGCTTCTCCCAAGTGCATGAAGGCAAATTGATAAACTCTAGAACTTAGCGTTGACTGCCAGGAATATTGAGGTTTGACGTGATTGGTGTAGAACTTTTTTAGCTTATTCGCAGAAGGTTTTAAACCCTGTTTGTAAGCTTCATTCCACATCGCTAATGCCCAATTCCAAACCCACCTAGAATATCCGGCGTGGGTCGCCATTAAAGTCTTCTGTTTGTTATTCAGTTTTAACTTGGTTTTGAATGCTCGTTGCATAGATGTATTCTGTTATCTTACAGATAGTACCGTGTTGTACCATAAATTGTCAACTAAGTTACTGCTCTACAACCTACAAATGAAATAACTATCAAACATTTCTAGCAAACAGCCCCACCCAAACCTTGATCATTTCCACTCAGTCAGACAGTAAAAAGCCTTGATCAAGAGACTTTCACCTCGGGAGAACTTGAAACAGTACAGTGCCATACCCTAACTCTTGAGGTAGAGATCATCATAGAGTTCGTTTTCAATCATCAGGATTTTTAGATGTACTCCCAAGTTGCAGAAGATGAAAGACAACTTTAACAAAATCATTGTGAACAGTCATCTATCTACAAGCAGAAAAGCTATAATGATTTGAGAAGCTATTGAGTCAATTTCTCTACATTTAGAGATAGACAAAATACCTCATTAATTAAACACAAAATGAGCATTTTGTCAAGGGTAAATATGCCAGTAAATAAACTGCTATAAGCTCAAACACATAAAAAGACAAAGAGCAGTTATACCTGTAAGTGATCTCGTTGAAAAAATTAGTAAATTTAGCTCAAAACTGAGTGACCGTTATGGGGGAATTGTTCAAATTGATAGGTTAAGTTGAAAAAAAATCAAGGTTTTTGGCTAACTCAAAGCCTCACTCTCGAAATAAAGCTGAAGTATTCAATTAAAGAAAGAGGAATAGAATTTTATATCTATAGCAGAGAAAGAGTTGATTAGGACACTGTTTTTCTGTCAAATCCTTTTATGATAAAGGTTTCAATTCTGTCTCCTGTCTCGGTGTCTCCTGACTTCTGCTATATCCAACCTCACCCCCTTAAAAAATAAATTTGTATAATTTACCCTCAAGACGTGAGTTCAGTTAGACTGAATTCCTAAACTTTGTCGAACTATACTTGAGTTTCTGTATTCTTCAAAGCATAGAAACTCAACGGCAAGTGCCTAAAAATTTAGAAACCGAAACCCTAGTCATTCAAAGCGCGGTTAATTGAACAAAAACTTAACCTCAGCTTCAAACAAACTGTTTCATATTTTCAGTGAATCCTCAGAAAATTTTGAACGAGGATCATCAGTATTGAATGTAGTTTTTCCAAAAAAAGTGAAATGATGTTTTATACTCCAACTCATACTCCAACTTCCACCTCTACAATTTCTCGGCAATTTCGGGAAAACCCGGAATTTGAGAAAAACTCAACAAAAACCGATGTTCTTGTTATTATTGATGCCCAAGTACAAGACTGCAAACAACTACTAAAAGGCGTTGTACCGGGAGTCAACGTAAAACTCCTCAATACAACTCAAGATGGAGTCAGACAAATCACTCAAACTCTGCGAGAAAATCCCAATCTCTCAGAAATTCATATCCTTTCTCACGGGTGTCAGGGAAGCTTACAACTGGGTAATACTCAACTCAGCCTCGACAGTCTACAACTCTACGCTAACGAACTCAAAACCTGGTCAGTAAGCCAAATTCTGCTTTATGGTTGTAACGTTGCAGCCGGAGACGCAGGCGTTGAATTTATTGAAAAACTGCACCAACTTACCGGAGCAAAAATTGCCGCTTCTGCCAATAAAACAGGTCATTCTGCTTTAGGCGGAGACTGGAATTTAGAAGTCAAAACCGATGAATTTGAGGGTTCGTTTCCTCTCACCTCAGAAGCAATAGAAAGTTATCGCTTTGCTTTTCCCTTAGCAATTGAGGAACTACGAGTAGAGAGAATACCACCAGACGAAGATAGCGGCAATATTTCCTATATCGGTCCCGAGATCCAAGCAAATGTTCCCGAAGAAACAGAGATACAATACAACTTTCAACAGGGTGACAATAATCTTCTGGTTGTCAGAAGCTTTACCTCACCACTGCAAGAAGAATTTTTAGCAGGCGATATTCTCAATCACTTTGAGTTGAGGCGAGTTGATAATGAGAATATTCAAGGCGCACGACAACTGCTTTGGTTTGAGCGGGAGAGCGAAACAGACACCGAACTCAATCTCAGACCCCCTTTTGCCCAGATTCCTGCCGATAATACCGATGATGACTTGATGGAAGTCACCTTGTTTGATGACGTGATCAACCGAGGTACAGATAATATTTTTGCAAATCAGACTAACACACCAGACGAAAATATCAACAACATTGAGCGAATTGACTATATCTCAACAGATGGTTTACAAGCTCCCCTGGAAAACTTAGATGAAGTGGGTTTTCTCATCCTTGAGCGTGGCGGTAACGATGCGTTTAAAATCGCACCCATTTTAGCACTAGACGCACAAACAGGTCTTCCGACTGAATTTGGAAATTTACTGGAGATTACAGGAGATCTCTGGGGTGTTGATCAGTCTATCACTCTGGATACATCTGTTCTACGAGCAGATCAACCCGGTGAAAACCTACTGCGGAGAAACAATGTTGAGGGTCAAAACGTCGGTGGGATTTATATCAGTTTTAGCGATCTGGGTATCGAAGCAAGACAGCAATTTAATGGATATGCCTTGTTTGCGACTGATGTTCAGCAGACTGATGATTTAGTCGATTTCGAGAGTTTCCCCACAGACACATCCGAAGACGTAGGAGGATTAGATTTAATTGCAGGTGGGGTTGTTTATGGTCAGATCTTCATCAATATTAACGATATTACCGTTATCGAAGGAGAACCCGCTCAATTCACCGTTAATATCCCTTCTCCAGTTAATACACCGATTACCATAGACTATGCTACCAGCGATACTGATTTAGAGACGGGTGAAGCTACGGCGACTGCGGGAGAGGATTTCACACCCATTACAGAAGGCACCATTACCATTCCAGCCGGAGAAACTGAGGTTACGGTTAATATTGAGACCTTAGTTGATAACATCGAAGAAAATGACGAACAGTTTCGAGTCCTTCTTTCTAACCCCAGTCGAGGCTTTATCATTGATCGCGAAGGAATAGCTACGATTATTGATGCAGCCGTACCCACCACAACCGTTAGCGGCACAGTCTTTACAGATACCAACGGCGACGACAGTCTCAGCGAGAATGAACCGGGTTTACAAGGAATTGATGTTGACTTATTAATTAATACTGAAGTTGATATTAGTGAGGTGTTTGCTACCGTTGAAACCAATGCTGATGGTAGCTACCAATTCGATGATGTTATTCCAGGGGAGTACAGCATTGAGGTTAACACGACTGACGAAAATATTCCCGAAGGAGGGATTTTAGGAACAGAAAATAATCTTCCTGTAACTGTTGCTGGCAATCAACCTGTAACCGGGATAAACTTTGGGTTCGATCCGACAGTCGAAAATACTGCACCTGTTGCCGAACCTGACACCGCAGAAACCGCAGTCAATACCGAAGTTAACCTGAATATTCTCGAAAACGATAGCGATACAGATGGTAATATAGACCCGACAACAGTAGATCTCAACCCCGAAACTCCCGAACTTGACAGCACTCGCGAAGTACCCGGAGTTGGAAGCTACACCGTAGACGAGACAGGCGTTGTCACCTTCGCTCCAGAACCAGAGTTTACTGGAACATCCACGATTAACTACACCGTACAGGATGACGTTGGCACCCCTTCAGAACCCACAGCGATCACTGTTACCGTTAATCCCCCTGCCAACGTTCCTCCAACAGCAACCGACGAAAACGTTAACACCGCCTTTGAAACTCCTGTCACCTTTAATCTGGCTGATAATATTAGTGATCCAGATGAAAACCTTGAATTAAGCACCATTGACCTTGATCCAACGACTCCAGAAATAGATCAACAGCTTGTTTTACCCGAGGGAACATTTACAGTCAATAATCAAGGTCAAGCAACCTTTGAACCTGTTGGCGGTTTTAGCGGTAGTGTAACCATTCCCTTTACAGTCCAGGATGATTTAGGCGCGACTTCCGAACCTGCTAATATTTCAGTCACCGTTAGCGCCGAAGCCAACCAACCGCCCACAGCCCAGGATGTTGAGAGTTCATCAATTCTCAACAATAGCGCTCCGATTCCTCTACCTTTGTCTGCGGCGAACTTCAGTGACCCTGATGGCATCGTAGAATTGATTAACTTGACATTACCCGATGCCGCACAAGGTACTCTGTTGCTTGATGGTGTGGCGGTGAGTGACCCGATTGAGGTTCAACGGTTAACTCCCAATCAACTTGATAATCTCACATTTGAGCCTAATATTGGCTTTGCCGGGAATGCGTCTTTTAATTATCGAGTCACAGACAATGATGGCTCGACTTCTAATGCAGCCAGTGTGACTGTTCCGGTTACTGCCTTTTCCGTTCCGACGGTTCCGCCAACTCAACCTGAACCGCCAACTCAGCCTGAACCGCCAACTCAGCCTGAACCGCCAACTCAACCTGAACCGCCAACTCAGCCTGAACCCCCAACTCAACCTGAACCTCCAACTCAGCCTGAACCGCCAACTCAGCCTGAACCGCCAACTCAGCCTGAACCGCCAACTCAACCTGAACCGCCAACTCAGCCTGAACCGCCAACTCAGCCTGAACCGCCAACTCAGCCTGAACCGCCAACTCAACCTGAACCGCCAACTCAGCCTGAACCCCCAACTCAGCCTGAACCGCCAACTCAGCCTGAACCTCCAACAGAACCCTCTGAGAACTTACCGCCTGAAGCCGATAATCAAACAGAAACCATTATTAATGATGGGACTCCCTCCGTTATCCCAAGGTTAACGGCGACAGACCCCGATGGTAGTATTAACTTCTACAGCATCACCGATTTACCCCCCAATGGCACCCTATTGATCAACGGTGAAGAAGCGACTTCAGATCAAGTTGAACGTCTAACACCCTCTCAAGCCGGACAACTGACTTTTGAACCTGACTCTAACTTTACAGGTGATGTCAGCTTCACTTTCACTGCGACTGATAATGATGGTGCTGTTTCTAACATCGCGACTGTACGCCTAATTGTAGAAGAAGATGATTCCATTCCTCGGGGTGAAGTCATTGATGATGGCGGTTGTGACTGTCCTCCCTTACCCGAGTTTGGTGCAGTTCCTCTACCTGAACGTATAGGATTGATTCCCAGTGCGTTTAATGCCTTTGGTAGTATTGATGGTACTGATGAAAGTGATATCTTACCCGGTTCACTCGGTAGTGATCTGGTATTCGCTTTTGCCGGAGATGACCGCATTGAAGGCTTTGAGGGTAATGATATCGTCTATGGGGGCGTTGGTGATGACCTCAAGTTTGGCGATGAAGGCAATGATTCTCTGCTTGGAGGGGACGGTAACGACACGCTAATCGGCAGTAACGGCACTCAAGATTTGGCAGCCTCCGCTAACTTTGAGAACGATGATTTTCTCTATGGCCACGCTAACAATGATTTAATTCAAGGTGGCCCTGGCGCTGACATGATGTATAGCGGTAAGCAAGATGACTTCTCCTACGGTGGCAAAAATGATGATATGGTTTGGGGTGATTTGGGTAATGACACCCTCTACGGTGACTTAGGAAATGACACCCTGATCGGCGACACTGCTGATGAAAATGAAGTTGAACCGGAACGGGGTTTACCTGGGATGATCGATTTCATCTGGGGTGGTGCAGGTGATGACTTGATCAATGGTGGTCGTAGTAATGATACCCTCAGTGGGGGTGTTGGTAATGATACGGTTCGCGGGGGGAAAGAAGATGATCTCGTTTATGGTGAAGTCGGAGATGACCTGATGTACGGAGATTTGGGCAATGACCAACTCTGTGGCAATGAGGGTAACGATACGATTTATGGTGATATCAACGACAACGAAACCTTTAGTACAGTTCCCGGACGCGATACAATCTGTGGCGGTAGTGGTAATGATCTGCTGTTTGGTAATCAAGATAATGACCGTCTCTGTGGGGGAACCGAGAGTGATACTCTCTATGGCGGTTTAGGGGAAGATACTTTAGCCGGAGAACTTGGGGATGATTGGTTGTTTGGCGATGAAGGTAATGACCTGATTTCTGGTGGAAGTGGTAGTGATCGGTTTATTCTGTTCTCCGATAGTGGTACGGACACTATTCAAGATTTCCAACTGGGTACTGATTTGATTGCTTTGGGCGGGGGTTTAAGCTTTGATGATTTAACTCTATCCCAAAGTGGAACCACGACGGTTATTAGTCTTGACTCTCAACAGTTGGCTATTCTCAATGATATACAGGTGACGGCTTTGACGGAAAGTAGTTTTATTGCTTTTGTCGGCTAACTGATCATTGTGACAACGGCTTCGCGCTGAATTGATTGTACTGATTAATTCACGCGCGATCGCTCTTGTGATCGTATTTCCACCAACAAAAAGAGATTCCTTGCTGGGGGTATTGTATCCCAGGCTTCTAACTATCAGATAGAAAAAATGCTGATCCGATGCCCAAATTTCCGTTTTTTAGATGTCAAAAGCAAAACTCTCAGGATATGTTGCGAACAGTCGTTGAGTGAACTACCGACACTATAATCGCTTCGATTTAGTGTCGGCTTCTAATATCGCGGGGGAATGCCTTAGAACGGACTTGCGTCCCAACCTTGGTCTTACTTCCCCTCCATTAGCAGAAACGGCTGTTCCATCCGTCTGTATTATTCTGATACCTTCCGCTCTGATATTTGTTGCTGCATTGCCATCACGGTCGTGACGAGTACCGCAGTGAGGACAAGTCCACTCTCTAGTATCAAGGGGTAACTCATCAATCTGGTAATAGCAATTAGAGCAGAGTTTAGAACTGGGGAACCATCGGTCAATCTCTACCAACTTCCCGCCTTTCTGTTCTAGCTTATAGGCTAAAAAGTTGGTAAA
>NZ_JAYGHR010000113.1:0-13964 GCF_034932365.1 Limnoraphis robusta BA-68 BA1
TTTTATTAACAAAAAGCTATTTTTCATCGGAAAAAAATCCTCTCCCCACCACCCCATCACCCCATCACCCCATCAACCCCGGCAATTTTTAACTGAGAATGAAACAGCCCTGCCTTTGAAAGGGGGGTGGCGAAGCCGGGGGGATGGGGTTGGGGGGGATCAATTAGATGCAGCTTCATAAAGAATTGGTATGAATCATCCCACTCACTGCCCTTATTCTGAATTATTTTTAATAATTTTCCAGACCCTACCACAATAAATTTGAATTTTCTGTAGACTCAGATACTTTTCTTCCCCATACCCTATCGATATTATTGAGAATAAGTTGCAATAAATATTTAACCTAACCCCTGACCCATTTAACCCTTTTCCTACCCCAGAACCATGACAGCATCAACTCTTCCGTCTACAGCTTCTCCATCGCCGCAACAAGTTCCCTCGAAGTTACAAGCTTGGTATCGCCCAACTTTCTCTCCAGAACAGGGTATTTTGCTAATTCTATTAGGAGCAGTTCTCACTGGATCGGCTTTAGCTCAACACTGGACAAGCTCAACTACCCTCGCCCTGATCTGTGCCTTCTTTGCCCTGCAAGCCGAATATCCTCTAATTTTACAAATTAAGCAACGGCGCAGTTGGAAGCCCCGCTTTGTGCTATGGACAGGACTCTATGGAACAATTGCTCTAGCGATCGCGATCAAACTCTATCTACAGACACCCGAGTTACTGTGGATTTACCTGATGGGGAGCATCGCCTTGATCATAGATGCTCTTCATGTCTACTACCACAAACAAAAATCCATTGTCAACGAACTCAACGGGTTTACCGCCATCTGTTTAGCTGCACCTCTGGCTTATACCGCAACAACTGGACATTTATCCTTTGATGCGATCGCCCTGTGGATACTCAATACTCTGTTTTTCGGGAGTGCGGTATTTACCTTCAAGCTGCGAAAAAAGAAAACCATGTCCCTGAAAGCCGGAACCGTTTATCATACAGTCGCCAGTGTTATCGTGATCATCCTCTATGGCTTAAACTGTCTATCTCTAGTAACAGCGCTGGCTTTTGCCGTCGCATTACTCAAATTTATGATGGTTTGTTGGCGCTTTGAGTGGTATCGCACGACAAAATTTCATTATGTTGCTATCTTTGAAACCCGATGGGCTTTGATGTATATTGCGATCGCAGCCATTAGTGTTCTTCCGGCTCATTTACCCACTTCGTGATCTGCCGAAGATCTATGCGAAATCACGCTAAAGAGCGACAATGAAACTGCCGAAGATCAAAAAATAATTGTTTTATGGTGCAAAGCGCTCTTTTCTGTTATAGTCCTATCTCAACACCCATTCGAGTCGGTATTGTAGGGACGGGATATGCCGCTCAAACCCGAGCGGAGACATTAAAAACAGACTGGCGATCGCAACTGATAACCCTCACAGGCCATACTTCAGATAAGACGAAAGCCCTCTGTCAACGCTTGGGTGTGGAAGCCTCTGCGTCTTGGGAAGAATTAGTCAAACGCGAAGATCTAGACTTAGTGGTTATTTCGACCATTAACCGTGATCATGGCATGATTGTACGAGCCGCGTTAGAAAATCATAAACACGTTATTGTCGAATATCCCCTCAGTTTAGATCCGATTGTTGCCCAAGAACTGATCACCCTCGCTCAACACCAGAATAAACTCCTACACGTCGAACATATAGAACTGTTGGGAGGGTTGCACACCGCTATTAAGAACTCTCTAGGCGATATTGGTCAGGTGTTTTACGTTCGTTATATTACGATCAGCCCTAAACACCCTGCTCCCGATAAATGGACTTATCAACACTCGTTGTTTGGGTTTCCTTTTTCGGGTGCGCTTTCTCGCTTTCATCGTTTAACTGATTTGTTTGGTGAAGTTCAAACGGTTAACTGTCAAAGCCGCTTTTGGAATGAACAAGCAGAGGAAAAAATAGATTATTATAAAGCTTGTTTGTGTACCGCTCAACTGCAATTTAAAAATGGAATTGTAGCTGAGTCAGTTTATGGTAAAGGAGAAGCTTTTTGGCAATCTGAAAATACATTTACGTTATATGGTGAGAATGGAACCTTAATTTTCACACCCGAACAAGGTCAACTCATTCAAGGGGAGAGTTCACAAACGATAGAAGTGGGTACTCGTCGGGGATTATTTGCTAAAGATACTCAGATTGTATTAGATCATCTATTACATAATACTCCTCTTTATGTTACGGCTTCAGAAAGTGCTTATACGCTAAAAGTTGCCGATGCAGCCAAACAGTCAGCCGAAACGGGTGAAACTATTGTGATGGAAAATTAGGTGTGTTTTGGCGCTCGTTGTTGGGCGAAGATCGCAAGTCTAATCGTTGGGTGCGATCGCCACACTTTTAACTCCTCTAAGTTCATGCAACTTCCAACTCATAACTTTGTTGAATTCGCTCTAGTTCAAGATCAGAGAAACAATCAACAGACCAATTTGCTACCCGTTGAAGCATATGAAAGGGATAAGTATGAGCGACTCCTACAACCGCAATTTTTGCTTGTTGAGCGGCTTTAATTCCTGGAAATGTATCTTCGATAGCTAAACATTCGGATGGATGTAAATTGAGTTCTGGGTATTTTTGATTGAGTCGTTCAACTGCTAATAAATAACCTTCGGGATCGGGTTTGCTGTTTGTAATCTCATCTCCGGCTACAATCACCGAGAAATATTCAGCAATATTAACACGATTTAAGATCAATTCTATTTCTGATCGTACCGCTCCACTGACAACCGCCATTTTCAACTCAGCCGCGTGAATTTTTAAAACAAACTCTTGAACTCCTGCATAAATGGGTAATTCTTCTATGGCTTCCATTTGTTGACAATAGGCTTGAGTTTTGCGATGAATTAACCGTTCAAGATATTCATCGGTAACAACTCTACCCCGACTGCTGAGTAAGTCTCTCAAGCAACCGCGATCGGTACGTCCCAAACAATATTCTCGAAATTCATCAGGTTTAGCACGTAAATTTTCTTCAATGAGTAACTGCTCAATTAGCCGTTCGTGAAGCGGCTCATCATTAATAATAATACCGTTGAAGTCAAACAAAATTGCTTTTAGAGTCATAGAAACTGAAGTCTATAAATGATTTTAAACAGCGAACATTCCGGGTGATAAAAGAGAAATTTTTTCAAGTTAACCTCGAAAAAAAACATCATTATACTGATGATTTAAGCGGGTGCTGGTAGTCCAGCAGAATGATCAAATGTGGGATTATTGTAGCTTACTTGAGTCTGAGAATTCACTGATGTTGAGGTATTGTTCAGAATGGGTTTAATCCCCTGACTAATTTGATGAACCCACCACCACTGATCCGTTTGTACTTTAGCAAATTCGGCTTTTGTCATCCAAGCATCTACACTCGCCGCAGCATAGGCTTTAGTATAAGGCTCCTCAAATATTTCGGTTAACCATTCTGTCTGACGCAATGTGTGTTGATTTGCGTCTAAAACAATCATTTCTCCACCAACGCGCAGTAAACGAAAACTCTCTTTTACAATGGTTTGAGCAATTTCTGGCGGTGTTTCATGGAATAAAAAAGACGCACTGACGAGATCAAAAGATGCTTCATCAAACCCGGTTGTTTCAGCGTTAGCCTGTTTAAACTTAATGTCTAATTCGGCTTTTTTGGCTTTGACTTCAGCGACAACTAACAGATAAGGAGATAAATCTACACCGATCACTTCTGCTGAGGGAAAGGCTTGTTTCAAAAGTAATGTTGTTGAACCTGTACCACATCCTAAATCTAGAATTTTACGGGGTTTAACTCGAATCCTCTCAATCAATCCTTGTCTAACAATGGGTTCAGAAGGAGGTAAAACATACTGGGTAATCGAATCGTAATAAACCGCAGCTTCTGGGTTTAGATATCCGCCTTTAATACCGTGAAAATCTTGAGATTGGTAATAGTCTGGATAGGTTAAACGAGGATTGGTGATGCGAGTGGTTTCTTTCTCCCAATTAATGCTTTGCTGAAATTGTTTTAGGGCTTCTCGATCAATGAGAATATTCTCAACAAGCGGGGCGAGAAACTGTTTGAAAATTGTATCTTGACGAACGGACATAGGAATTCGTTTTGAGTTAGATTAGGTGATGTTGAGGTTGATAACCTGAGTCAACTGACATTTGACCTTTCAACCTGTGCAGTTTGAGTTGAGTCTGGTTTGAGTTTGGGTTGGACAACTCCACTCAATTTTTGGGTATCAGGGATATTCTAGACCATCAATCTTTAAGATTGCCAGATTCGGATCAATGATCAGTTGGAGTTGCCGGGAAAAACGATTTCACTCCTAAATATTAGTGACAGTCATCGGGATAAACAGGCTGTTCAGACAGGCAGTGCATGACTATCTGAATAGCTTCTTGAGGGGTGTCAACTCGATCAACTTGACGGGGAGATAAGTTTTGAAAAAAGACTTGACTTTCTGGATATTGATTGAGTAGAATGACAGTTTTATTATCTTTGATAGCTAGGGCAATTTCTGAGGCTGTTCCGGCTCCCATTCCACAGGCAATGACCACATCAGAGGAAAGAACATTAATCGCATTTCGAGCATTTCCTAAGTTGGTAAAAATAGCAATATCAACCGCTTCAGACATTCCCGACGAAGTTGCTCCTGGCAAAATTCCAAGCGTTAAACCCTGGGCAGATTTGGCACCCTGACAGGCTGCTTCCATGACTCCAACGTTTCGTCCTCCTGTTAATAAAACCCATCCTTGTTGGGCAATCAGTTGACCAAGTTGATAGGCATTTTCGAGATCAACTGAGGTTGCTGTTTCACCTGGACCCATAACACCAATAATCGTTTTTTTCATAGGGAAAATTAAAACGGTTTTATCTTTAAAAAAAGTTGAAAAAATATCTAAAAGCTACAGTTGGTATGCTATTCTAGCTCTATTCTTTTTAATTAAACTTGCTGTTATGGCTAAAGTTCCTGCACCTGCCATTCTTCAGATGCACCAAGAGTTAATGGCAGAATCTAACCTGAATTCTAACTACATAGTTTTGGTTATTACCTCCTGTTTGATTGCCACATTTGGGTTACTGAGTAACAGCACGGCTGTGATTATTGGGGCGATGTTAGTTGCTCCTTTAATGTTACCGCTCAGAGGACTCGCTTTTGCCGCTTTAGAAGGGAATACAGATTTATTTCGCCGGAGTATTATTTCACTGTCGGCTGCTACTGTAGTTGCCTTACTATTATCGATTTTCTTAGGGCGTATAACAGGTTTTCAGTATTTTGGATCAGAAGTTCTGGCTCGGACTGAACCCACACTGATTGACTTAGGAATAGCAGTCGTAGCAGGCGGACTCAGTGGTTTTTCTAAAGTTCGACAAGGAATTAACGATGCCGTAGCAGGGACGGCGATTGCCGTCGCCTTAATGCCGCCTTTATGTGCAGTGGGTTTAACCCTATCTCAAGGAATTTGGAGTCAGAGTTATGGTGCTTTTTTACTGTATTTTACCAACCTGTTAGGGATTACCCTCGCCTGTATGATTGTTTTTATTGTGACAGGCTATAGTCGAATGAATCTAGCATTTGGCTGGGCGATTATCCTCACCGGAATCTTATTTTTTCCGTTGGGATTAAGTTTAATTCGATTAATCATTCAAGGTCAAGTCGAATATAATCTTACGCGAATTTTCACCAAAAATACACTGACAGGTCAGCGAGTGGAACTCCTCGATACTGATATGATTTGGACAAAACGGCCTGCTTCTGTTTATCTGAAAGTTCGCTCAGAAGAGCCAATTACTCCCAAACAAGTTCGTTTAGTTCAAGAATTTCTTGAAGAAAGAATGGGGCGAGAGTTTGAACTGATTGTTTTATTAGACTCAGTGACAGAAGTCAGAGCAGAAAAACTGTTAGAGGATTTGCCGGAAGCGGATAATAAATCAATGAAGAAACAGGATATAAACTCAGAAATGAAGACCATTCATTTAGGAAAGAAGAAATTATTGCCTTGAACATTTAGGGTTTATTCCTACAACAAAGTTCCACTGATCATTCCGGCTAATAAAATGAAACCCACCCAAACATTCTGACGAAAAATTTCACCATAAACTGGTTTGGGAATTTCGGGTTGTCGTAATTGACGATATTGCTGAAACCAAATTCCAACAGCGATCGCCAAACTCACCCCATATTCCCAATGTAATTCCATCTGAATTCCCAGCGCTGCTAATAAACTAGCCGTAGCCAAAAAGAAAATACCAACTGCATCAGCCGCTTGATCGCCAAAAAATAACGCACTGGAATTAACCCCCATACGTTTGTCGTCTTCGCGATCGCTCATGGCATAGACTGTATCAAAGCCCAAAGTCCAAAGCACAGTTGCTCCCCAAAGTAACCAAGTTGCAGGTTCCAAATGTGAAACCGCCGCACTCCAACTAATTAAAACCGCAAAACCCCAAGCAATAGAAAGCACCAATTGCGGCACCGGGAAAAACCGTTTCGCGAGGGGATAGCCAATAATTACAGGTACGGCGGCGACACACAGCCAAAAACTCAGGGGATTGAGGTAAAAGGCTAACCCCGCAGCACAAGCAAAGGCAATAAAAGCAACAACAATACCCGTTTTTACCGTTAGCGCCCGAGAAGCGAGGGGACGGTTTCGAGTGCGTTCAACTTCTGGATCAATATCGCGATCCCACAAGTCGTTAATCACACATCCGGCGGCACTGGTAGCGACGCTGCCAAATATGATCACGAGAACCAAAATCCAGGGTGGTGTTGCTTGTGAGGCTAAAAACACCGCCCAAAGTGCAGGAATCATTAAGATGAGGCGTCCTGCGGGTTTATCCCATCTCAGCAATCGAACAATTTGGATTAAAGTTGATTCAGATTTAGGCTCAGATTGAATTAGCATCTCGATTGGTTTCAATTTGCGCTCAGTTTTCAGTTTTTATTCTATAGTTTCTGCGTTAGCCTGTCATGGGTAATCGCCCCTTGAGTTTTGATTACGATGAGTTGACTGTTTTCGGCAGCTTAGATCGAATCTCTTCGGATTTGAGTGGCAATTAATCGAAAAACTCACCGATTTGAATGCTGTTCTTAAGGGGAAAGTTCTGCTAGGATTTGAGTGAGAATCTCTATCGACCAAAAAACCGGATACTCCTTCGGGTTGATTGTATGAGATGATCGATATAATGAACGCTCTAATTTAAGTTTCATGGTTAATTCAGTTTCTACAACTAAAATTTCTGCTTCTTCCCCAGGCTTAGATCGAATGATTGCGGCTATCGATCTCGGTACAAACTCCTTTCATATGGTGATTGTCAAAATTGATCCGACATTGCCGAGTTTTACCATTATTGATCGAGAGAAAGACATGGTTCGGCTCGGTGATTTTGATCAAAAAGGTCGTTTAAAATCTGAAGTGATCGAACGAGGAATTATCTGTTTACGTCGTTTTCAAGAAATCGCTAAAACTTATAATGCTGAACAAATTGTTGCCGTCGCAACCAGTGCAGTCCGAGAAGCGCCCAATGGTCGAGATTTTATCAAACAAGTCTCTGATGAATTGAATCTAGATATTAGTGTCATCTCAGGTCAAGAGGAAGCCCGCAGAATTTATCTAGGGGTTCTATCTGCAATGGAGTTTAACAATCAACCTCACATTATTATTGATATTGGAGGGGGATCTACAGAGTTAATTCTAGGAGAAGGTCGAGAACCTATATTTTTAAGCAGTACGAAAGTAGGTGCCGTTCGTCTCACTCAAGACTATGTTAAAAGTGATCCGATTAGTCGGAATGAATTTTTATATTTACAGGCTTATATTCGCGGAATGTTAGAACGAACAGTTGATGAACTGGCTTCTAATCTCAAAAAAGGAGAACCTCTACGTTTACTGGGAACATCGGGAACGATTGAAACTTTAGCTATTATTAATGCTCGCGAAAAATTAGGAACCGAACCTACTCCTTTAACGGGTTATGAACTGAAATTGAGTGATTTGCAAGATTTGGTCAATCGGTTTCGCAAAATGTCTTATGCTGAACGCTTGGAAATTCCGGGTATTTCTGATAAACGGGCTGAGATTATTTTAGCAGGCGCTTTGATATTACAAGAAGCAATGACCCTTCTAAAAATTGACTCTTTAACAGTTTGTGAACGGAGTCTCCGAGAAGGCGTAATTGTTGACTGGATGCTGACGCATGGATTAATTGAAGATCGATTACGCTATGGAAGTTCGATCCGTCAGCGCAGCATCCTGAAAATTGCTCAAAAATATCAGGTTGACTTAGATCATGGTGAACGAGTCGCCGCTTTTGCACTGAATTTGTTTGACCAAACTCAACGCATTCTTCACGATTTTGGCCCAGAAGAACGTGAGTTTTTATGGGCCGCTGGAATCTTACATAATAGTGGTTTGTACATTAGTCATTCCGCTCTTCATAAGCATTCTTATTACTTAATTCGACATGGAGAACTTCTAGGATATACAGAGACAGAAATTGAAACCATTGCTAATTTAGCGCGTTATCATCGGAAAAGCCCACCTAAGAAAAAACACGAAAATTATCAAAGTCTTCCTAAAAAACACCGCCAAATTGTAGATAAGTTAAGCCCTATACTGCGGTTGGCGGTTGCTTTAGATCGACGACAAATTGGTGCAGTCGCTCAGGTGAACTGTCAGTGTCATTGGGAAGCTGGAGAATTTCTGATCAGCCTAAAACCTGCTGATCCTCAAGATGATTGTGCTTTGGAGTTATGGAGTTTGAATTTTGAAAAAGAAGCTTTTGAGATCGAGTATGGATTGAAAGTGGTTGCATCTTTAGAATCCTTAGCCGTTGTGGTGTGATTCAAGTTCAATGTTGTAAATAAGGTCAGTTTGATCAAGTTTAGCGACTAGAGTTGTGATTAACCTACTCTAGTTTTTTGTTCGTTACGGTTACGCAAAAAAGGTAGTTTTAACAGCGTTTTAACTATCAAGAATAATGAGTAGAGTTCTCCGGGTGCTTGTCGCTCTTTCCACTGACCTGGACGGCAAAAGAGCATTTTTACTAACTGTCGATGTTGAGAAAGACTTACTCGTTTAAACTTGACTTTTAGGGTCAGATATGAATCCACCAAAGTGGAACTTATAATTTCTGCGGTTAGCTTTACTTGTTCATCTATTATATCTAGCTGAACAGGTAAAGACTGAGCGGAAAGCAGAAAGTTTTGATATTGAGTTGTGTCAATAAATTCTCGAGTAATCTCAATTTCTGCTCCGACTTCTGATAGTTTGCTTGTGATTCCCCAAAACGTTTGGTTTGCTAGTTCTAACCGGATAATTTTTCGGAGTTCAAACTGATCATCATTCTCGGATTTGGGAGCGTCGATTAAAGCGAAAATGGCGGCAGCAATACTCAACAAATTGTACGCACTCCAAAGTAAAGCGAGATGGGAATTTTGAGACAGTTCAGCAACTTCAGTAGTTATTGGTACTGTTCCCCAAACTCCTAATATTTTTAACAGTCCGATCACGGTCGCAATGAATAACAGAATCAAAGGTAAAGCAAGATTCCAATTGAATGTAAATTGATCACTAGCAAGACCTTTTTCAGTCACTTTAAATTTCTGTTTAAAGGGATTAATCAATGCTAAAAGAACTGCTAAAGACAGGGGAAAACAGAGAATCACTTCATAAATTCCTGAAATGATGACTGAACGACTCTGATAGTTTAGCCATCTAAAAACGACCAATTGAACCAGATAATAGGGGACAAAGAAATACAACCATTCTTCTAAGGTTGCTTTGATCGGAAAAACTCCTAAAAAGGCATAAACTAATGGCATACTTAAGAAGTAAGCATAAGCCCAACTGGCTAACCAACTAATTAATCCTTCTAAATGTGCTAATCTCTGAGACAATGTTAGACCTGGAATGGTCAAAGGATTAGAGTTAATAAAGAAAGCTTGCAGTGTTCCTCTACCCCATCGCTCCCGTTGCACAAAATAGTTGGTCATATCTTCTGCTGCGAGTCCAGCACTTAGTTTTTCCTTCAGGTAAATGAGTTGATAGCCACTCGCAGATAAACGAATCCCTGTGAAATAATCTTCGCTCGTAGATTCTGTTACAAATCCACCAATTTCTTCTAAGGCATGACGCTGAATAACAAACGATGTTCCAGCACAAACTGCACTATTTACTCCATCTTTTAGTAACTCAATTTGTCGATAAAAGACTTCTTCATCCGATGTCAAAATCTTTTCTAAGCCTAGATTTCGAGCAATCGGATCGGGGTTGTAAAAGCTTTGTGGTGTTTGAACTAGAGCCACTTTTTTGTCCTGGAAAAAGCCAATAGTTCGATGGAGAAAATTCCGGGTTGGAATAAAATCTGCATCGAAAACGGCTATCAGTTCACCCCGAGTTAAAGGAAGTGCATGATTTAAGTTACCTGCTTTAGCGTCAATATTTTCGGATCTAGCAATATATTTGCATCCTAATTCTTGAGCGAGTTGTTTGATTTCTGGACGCTGACTATCATCAAGTAAATAAACTGTTTTTTGAGGATAATCTATCCCTTGACAACCGATAATCGTGCGCTTTAAAATGAAAGCGGGTTCTTGATAGGTGGGAATTAAAATGTCAACTGTTGGGGTGTATTTTTCCTCTCTGACATCAATTTCCATTTGATTGGCTTGCTGAGTTCGATCTTTGATTTTCAGCATTAACCACAGTCGAATAATAGCTGAAGTCCAGATTAAGACTTCAAATAAGAGTAACCCTACACTGAATGTTCCATTCAACGGATCACTTAAATTTAAACTAGATAGCGATCGCCATAAAATATAGCGAATCATTAAAGCTAACACAATTGCGACAATAATTACCCGTGACCATAACTTAGGGTAAGGAGAAATTTTGATGACCGCTAGAGCAGTTGTTGTTAATACAATTGTGGGCAATAATAGATATTTTGGTGAAATCTGTGGTGCTTGTATCCAAATCGGAGGATTTTGTTGTCCAAGATGAATATGAGCAAAAAAATGGCTAATTGTTTCTTCTCCAGAAAACCATCCCCATGCAATCGTTGCAAACAAAGTAATCAGACTCAGCAAAATTAATGTGGCGATGCGGGGACGACTGATACTCAAAATAAGGCGTTGTCTCAAGCTTTGATTATACCCAGATGTCATACTATGAAAACTCCTAAATTGACGGATATTGACTCGCTCTAGCAGCCGAGTCGCTGTAAAAGTCAGACCTCAACAAAGTGACTCTGTTACATTATTTAACATTTTTATTAAAATTGAATGATAAAATTTCAGTGAAATCATCTGTTCACTGTAAAAGTCAGCCTTTGAGCTTGAAAACTTTTGCTCAAAATAGAATATTAAACAACACTTTGGTTAATATTTCATAAGTTTTAACTGAGAATCCCGTGAAATTCTGACTCGGCAATTCCCAAACCAATTAGGGTAAGCAATGCCTACCCCATTTTTCGCTACTAATTTTTTCAGATTGATATCCTCACGTGGTCGTTTGATGAAAAGAATTCATACTAAGGAAACACTCAACATTTTTGATTTTTCCTTGACAATAGTCAATCAACTCAATATCTATACTTTTTCTGATTGATTCTGCTCACAAAAGCAAACCGACTTAGATTACTATCTGTCAAGGTTAAAAGTTGTCAATTTTTATTGTTACTCTTGAGTTGAGTTTGCCAGCTAGCGATCGCTTTTTGTGCTGCTGCGTGTGAGGATGTATCCACAGGAACTAACTGAGCGGCTTGAATCGCACTCTCAAACTGTTTGTTCTGAGCGCGGGACTGAGCAACTTTTAAAATATCTGCACTCCATTGTGAAATTGACTGTTGGGCTTGCTGATAACTAGCTTCGTCTGGTTTGATCTTACGAGCTTCGTTAATCGCATCACTATAGGACGAAGCTTGTCCTGGTTTAATTCGAGTTTGTGCTGCTTTTAAGCGAGCAAAACTTTGCTGAATCTGTTGTTGCTTTGGTTCCCATTTCTGAATTTGGAGTTGCGCCTGTTGATAAATTTGGCGATTCGTCTGAGGGACCAGTTTAGCCGCAGCTAGTGCATCGGAGAATTTGCCTGTTTGCGCTCGTGCCTCAGCAATATCTAAAATAGTTTGACTCCAACGTTCTATGTTTTCTTGAGCAGATGGATAGAGGGGATCTCGTTGGGGAATTTGACTAGCAATAACGATTGCATTGCTAAAGCTAGATGCTGAAGCATTTTGTAAAGAGGCTTTGGAACGCTCCAGCAAAGTTTGACTATCAAGCTGATTTTCTGGCGCTGTTGTTCCCTGATTAGCAGAGGAAGAGCTACTAGAGTTGGGTTTTGACGGGGAAGCTTGCTGAGATGGATTATCGATCAGTTCTATAGGACTGGTTGATGAAATCCCTGTCGTTTTTTGACCGAGAAAGATGGACTTGTTCGTGTAGAAGACACCCAGTAGTAGTAATAGTGCAGTCGCTCCACTCCAGAGAATGAGTTGCTGTAAAAATGATCTATCCGACATAGTTTCTTTGGTAGAAGTTTTTAGAGCCGGGGGGTCGATCTGAGCTGGTGTTGAATTGGGAGACTGATGAGCGGTTGTCGTTGGAGTCGGCTTGACGGAGGAATGTTCAGGCGTTTTATTGGAATGGGGACTGCCAAACCTTAAAGGAAATTTGACTCGGCTATCAGTTGTTTTAGGGGCAGCTCCATTTTGCTTGTGTTCTGAAGCTGAATTGAGAATACTACTTCCATTATGGCTTGCCATTGTCACAGTGGCTGGCAACTGATCGGGTAGTATGATTTGATCAATTTTGCCTGCTGGATTGAGTACAAACACAGGGTTTTGTTTGGGTCGCAGGTGTTGATCTGTTAACTGGGGTAGGCGATTGCTCAGGAAATGACACAAACTTTGAATCGTTTTGCATTCTCCAGAGTTTAGTGCCTCTAAAATGGCTGCGGTAAAAAATCCATGACGTAAAGCTGAGGTTTCTCGAGAAACTTGGTCAGGGCGACAGGAGAGTAACGTGGGAATTGCCATTTGGTTGGCGAGTTCCATTGTGGCTGCTCCGACGGCAGTCCCAGCACGCGCCCCTTGACTACGGTTTATATCCAGCAAAACCAGTAGTTCTGAGGTAGGAGCTTGTTTGAGTTTCTCAAATAGTGACTTTATAGATAGTCCTGTCGCTTCTATATTTGCAGGATTGCTGTCAATGGGCATCAGGTAATCCTGTCCTTCATGGGTGAGAGCATAGCCACTAAAAAAACACCAAAGCTGATCACCAGAATGCAACTGTTCTTTACAGAGGGCGTCGATCCAATCGTCGAGGTTATCGCGATTGGGATAAGTGGGAATTCCCCAGACTTCGGGTGAGGTGTCACTCATTAATAAACTTTGGTCGGGTGAAAACCCTGCCTTTTCAACCAGGAAGCTATGTAGAGCCTCAGCATCTCTCTGGGCATAGCTGAGGGGTTGTAGATATTGATACTGGTTAATTCCAATTGTGATGCAAGCGTGATGTTTCATCACTGACACCTTTTAGATATAGGTCTGAATCTCTGCAAAAACGATAGCACACTCAATGTGCCGACTCTAAAACTTCTTATATAAGGACTGGGTATCTGGAACGCGGGTATTGTCCCAAAAAGCTAGAGTGAATCCTCTCGGGGGAGAAGCACCTAGACCGTCATAAGTTGGACAATTACAAGAGTCTAAGTAACTGCCCCTGATCTTCAGCCTTGACCAAAATCCCTGAAACCTCCTCTGTGCTTGGGATTAAAGTTTTTCCTAGTCCTCTCCCAAAAAAACTTTCAAAAAAGTGTTGACAAACCTAGAAGACTCAGCTACATTAGTAAATGCGCTCGAGAAAAGACAACTGACTCGAAAGCAGCCGAACCTAGATAATACAATAGTTTGAAAGCCTAAGTACAGCTCCTCGTTAATACATTTTGAGGGTTCT
>NZ_JAYGHR010000114.1:0-13929 GCF_034932365.1 Limnoraphis robusta BA-68 BA1
CGTTAATTGATGTTCTTTCCCCGTCAAGGACAACTGATTCCGAGGCTTTAATGAAGACCGTTCCTCCTCGGCGACTTGGCGGAATTTCAACAGTAGTAATTTCCGATTCAATGGGTAAACTAATTCCCGAAGAAATTGTAGAATTATTCTGAACTCTAAGTTGTTCCGTTTCAATGGTAATATTTCCTCCATTACCCGCACCAAACGTTCCACTCGAAATATTAACTTGATTATCAAATAACACCTCTTGAGCTTGTATACTAATTGAACCTGAAGAACCCGTTCCCAAACTATTAGTGTTAATTGATGCTCTATCAATTCCGACTAATCTCTGTGTGGTAATTGAAATATCTCCGGTGTTGCCTCCGTTACTAGCTAGAGCAAAAATTTGACTACCTATTGCGGTTTCTCCAGTTGATAAGGTAATCGTTCGAGTTCCTCTACCGCTAATTTCGATACTATTTGCGCGAATATCAATTGAACCCGAACTGCCGACATCTCCTGTAAAAGTTGATATCTCTGCTCCGTTGAGAATTCTTAATTGGTCTGCTTCGAGTGTGATACTTCCCACGCTAGTACCGCTAAATTCTGTATTAAGAGATGTTTCTTCCGTTCTACCTGTTGTTACAGCAATTTGACTGGGAAATATTATCTCTCCATTTTCACTGGGAAATCTTCCATCTCCAATTAATTCAACAATAGAAGCTTGAATATTGATAGAGCCAGCGCTACTGCCGTTTCCACTGGTTACTGATATACGACCTCCATCTCGAACGGTTAATCGTCCGGTTTCTAAATTAAGAGTTCCTGCGGTTCCTTCACCATTTGTAAAAACATCTAAGCTACTTCTTGAGGAGCGTCCATCAATATTCAACTGTCCCGTTATCTCCACTTCATTGGCTTTGACTTCTACCAAACCCGAACTTCCCCTTCCTGAAACAGAAGTTTCAATCTCTCCTCCCTCTCGAATTGTGAGTTTATTTGTCGTGATGAAAACGCTTCCTGCCCTTCCTTCTCCACGAGAACTTCTTGTTGATATATCGCTAGAAATCACATTTATATCTTCAGGATCAAAGGAAGGTTCTAGAACAAATTCAACAGAATCTAGATCAGATTGAATGGGGCTTCCTCCACTGACTTCAACGGATTCTGAAGCATTAATAATCACATCTCCTGCTTGTCCGGTGTTGAAGGTATTCGCAAAGATAGTACCTCCATTCCGAAGGGCTAATCTAGGAGTATTGATAATAACGCTTCCTGCATTACCACTACCAAGTGTCCGGGTGTTGATTCGACTTATAAGACCAGTCGGTGAAACTCCTATTATGTCTACAGACTCGGAAGCGTTAACGATTATATTCCCCGTTGATCCTGTTGCTTCTGGGCTAACATCAAGCTGAATATCAGTACCATCTCGAACGACCAAAGTTCCTGTATTAATAATAATATTTCCAACATTACCTGTTCCCAAAGTTTCGCCTTCTACAATAGAATTTGAAAAGTTAATGTTCTGTGCCTCAATTTTAATATTTCCTCCATCTCCCACAGCGTTTTCTCCAACATCACTGAAAATATCACTATTTGCTAACTCCACCGAATCTGTTGCAAAAATCGATATAGAACCCGAATTTCCTTGTCCAAAGGTACTGCTTTGAATTCTTGCTCCTTCTGTTAATCGGAATTGTCCTGTTTCTATTTTAAGATCGCTTCCATTACCAACCGCATTTTCTCCAACATCACTCAAAATATTACTATTTGATAGTTCCACTAAGTCTGTTGCAAAAATTGAGGTTGAACCCGCATTCCCTTGTCCAAAACTACCGTTTATAATTTCCCCGCCTTCTGTTAATCTAAATTGTCCTGTTTCTATTGTAATATTTCCTCCATTACCAATACCTGTCTCACTTCCACCTGCAATCAAAGCACTCGGAAATTCACCATCAGGAGAAGTACCAGCAATTTCAACGGATGCAGCTTTTACATTTATATTCCCTGCGTTTCCGTTTCCTAAAATAGAAGTGCTGATAAAAGCACCACCATTTATTGAGAGTGAATTAGCTGTGATGTTGATGTTTCCTGATAGACCTGTTCCACCCAAATTTATTCTATTGGTAATTGAACTGCTTGCACCTGTTAGGAGAATATTTTCTTGAGCGTTAATATTAATATCTCCAGTTTTTGCTTCTAGAAACCCTAAACCTTCATCAATTCCCACTCGAATAACGCTATCACCCGATATCTCAACATTTCTCGCATTAATATTAACGTCTCCGCCCCCATTTCCACGAACGTTAATTTCTGATTCATTGGTTAACGCAACATTACCCCGTTGAATATTATCGGGAAATTGAAGAATGGGCGTATTGCTATTCGCCCCTACATTTGTTAATTCAATAATTCCCGGTTCAGATAAACCCCCCAATTGAATTCGACTCCCTGGAGAAATGGCAACACCATTATCAAATAATACATCTCCCCCAACTAATGCTAAGGTTTGATTTCTGGGAACGTTTAAGCCTTGTGGAATCAGAAATCCTGCATCATTTCTTAACGGACTTTCATCCAACCGAACGAGTTGTGGTAACGTTTGATTAACAATAGCGCCTGGATTTTCTCGAATGTTCAACCCCAACGGCATATTTATCGTTAATAATGGCGGTGCTTCGGGGTTACTGGCTGCAAATTCAAAGCCATTTTCAAATAATACTCCATCGGCTGTTGTGGCAAAGAATGAACCGCCTACATCTAACCTTGCGTTTGGCCCAAAGACGATTCCCGCAGGATTAATTAAAAATAGGTTAGCATTCCCCAACACTCCCAACGTTCCGAGGATTTCTGAGATATTCCCCCCGGTAACGCGAGTTAGAATATTGATAATATTATCGGGATTTGAAAAGTAGGCTCCCCGTCCCTCTCTGATATTAAATTCTTGAAAACTATGAAATAAGTTAGACCCGCGAACCGCTCCCCCGTCTATGCGATCGCTATTAATTCCGCGAATGTTAACATTAGGAGTAACCACCGAATTTTCATTACCCAAACTGTTATCGGGGACAATTTGTGCCACAGTTGTCAACGGAGTCAGACTAAAAACTGTTGTTACCGCCGCCACAACCGAAAAGGTAGATAGACGAGAACCCATAAGTTGATCAATAAAGCGATTAAGGATTGATGAAGGCATCAGTTGGATTATAAACTAAAATTCTTGAATTTATCCAAATCAATTTTTGTTATTATAAAATATCGTTTGCTAAATATTGAGGTTGAGGTTGGGAGTATTTTTCCATAAAGAATTTAATTGAGTTTCAATAGTTTTTAAAACTGGTAACTAAATTTAGTTTAAAATTCTGGTTTCAATCAAGTGGTATATTGTGTTAAACACGACTTCAACTTCTATTGCTGCCTTAATTAATCGGGTTAAAATTGTCGATTATCAATTATCAAAAATCTGTTTAACCGTCAACTCTAACTCAGGAAAAGCCAACGACTCAACTCTGTCATCCCCTCGAAATTGCATCACTTCATACTCCCCATCAACCATTGTATAAACCGAAAGCGTCGGAGATTTCGGTTCACCAATAAAGCGCCGACCACCTAAACCCAGATAATCTACAATCCAATATTCTGGTATCCCCATTAACTCATAATCTCCCGCCTTTCTCAGATAATCATTCTGCCAGTTTGTGCTAACCACCTCCACCACTAACCGTACCGAACTCCCCAACGAAATAATAGACTCTTTTTGCCAACGGGGTTCTTTGCTTAACTCCCCTTTATCCAACACAATCACATCCGGTTGATAACCTGATACCAAATCCAACGGTTTCAGCAAACAATCACCGGGGATAGAGTAAGGCAATTGCCTCCGCCTGATTTCAAAATGGATTTCACCCGTAATAAACCCTGTAATATTAGAGTGCGCTCCCGTTCCTAAAGGCATTTCGACAATCCTTCCGTTGTGTAGTTCATAGTTGCAGGTTGCATTTTCTGGATACCAGGCAACAAATTCATCAAAGGAGATAGGTTTAGTAATGGTTTGAGTCATAATAAAAGGGAATGGAAAATCTGGAATGGGGAATCGGGAATAGGATTCTGATATATTTGGGGTTGATTTAATTATCAATTGTCAATTGTCAATTGTCAATGAATCGCCTTAGAAACTCAAGCAATCCTCACTATTATAAACCAATGTGAATTCGGACAGTGGAAACTTATCACCAGTGCAGCCTTAGACGCAGAACTTGCTCAAACTCCCGACCTTGAAAGACTGAAAAATATAAAATCAATCCTGAGTCTTGCTAAAATTAGGGTAAATAGCAGCTAATTATCAATTGTTAATTATCAATTATCAATTATGATTAAAGTGGGACAACTTGAGCGATCAACCCAAAACCGCATTATTAAACTCTTTCAAAACCAACTCGGTTATACTTATCTGGGAAACTGGAAAGACCGAGAAAATAACCGCAATATAGAAGCCCAATATTTAACCCAATGGCTCACCCAGCGAGGCATTAACGACACCCTAATTAACAAAACCCTCAGAGAACTCGATCAAGCCGCCGCCCTTATCAACTCAATAAATCCAACTGTGCGCGGAAAAATTTAATCCAAACCTAAACTCAATTGTAAAGGACGCTGGTTTTTAGCTGTACTCTCATATAAATAATCCAAGCGGTCATAGCGCCCCGTAACCTTAAATTCCAAATTGCATAGATTTAACTGAGCTTTAATTTTTCCTTCAACTGCTACGGGCTTTCTCAACACAGGTAAAGTCTTAATAAACCGATTCGACCAGTCCAGGGTCAGCGCATCGCACTCCCCGGCCGTTAAAAGGGAGGCGATCGCATTGAGAGCGTGTTTCATCGTTGGTACAGATCCCTCGTTGAGCGATGCCAAATAGACCCCAGCCGGATGAGCAGTCAAAGGAACGGGTCCGATCAACTTCAGACTTTGGGAATCTTTAAGATCTATCCTCATGCCCGTAAAATTGGGGGCAAGGGAATCTTCATCGCCCAATTGGATGCTCATTACTCTTTTGAAGTTGCGTTCTAAATATTCATTTTTTCACAAAAAAGACACTTTTGTTCTACGCGAATTACACTTGGGGTGTATTATATTTTTACAGCTTGTAGTATCAAAGGGGGAAGGATTTCGATCTGCAACCTTTAAAACTAATGCAAAAAGAAGATTTACGAGCGCTGACACCATTGATTTTGGGACATATTAACCCTTATGGAACTTTCTAACTGGATTTGGATGAGCGACTGTTGATTGAGTAGAAGGCTCCTTGAAGAAAAAAACGCTCAAAACCTGTAGGTATAAAACTTTCAGTCTTTACGATCGCGGGTGATGTTAGCGATCGCTATTTTTACGCCGACTTAGACATTTTCTCAGCGTTAAAGGTGCTGAAAATGATTCTAGGCAAGGAAGGCTACATTATTCCTCTAAATCATCCTGTTCCGTCTCCATTTCCTCATCTTCAATTGCAAATTCGCTAATATAGTCTCGAACAACACGCTCAAAAAAGAGCGGAGCGGGTAAGCTCGACCAATCACTGTAATGGCCGAAACCATAACGTAGGGATTCTACAAGTGCAGCAAGGCGATCGGGATCATCATTTTTTTGTCGCAATGTAACAACAATTTCTAAGGGGTTAGGAGTTGGCCATTGACCTGTAAATGGAAGATAGGTTCCAAGATTATGCAATTCTAACCCAGCTTTGTTATAAGCTTTGCCTTTTAAACCATCAGTTTTCTTAACAGGAGTGTTTATATCTATTCTTTGATAGCAACTTTGCCCACGTTTTTTTCCTGGCTTGTTATTTCTTACGGATAGATAAGCAACACAACCTGTTGGATTAGTTTCACCCTTTTGATTATTTATAGTCAGTCGAAATAACCCATTTACAGGAGAAGCTGAATCAATTGTATGAGTAGTAGTTAGTTCTTCTTTTGTTCGCGTATCTTCCAAAGAAGTTTCTGCTAACTCTCTCACTTTTTTCTCAATAATTCCTGGGGCGAGGTCTTGGCGAATGCGAACTAGACGTGCGCCTTGCCACTCATCTTGCATCCATTCGTGCTGTTGACCGAGGTTCATTTCATTTGCATTTATCCTGGCATCGGCAAGCCAAGGCCAAAGTTGTACGCAGTTAGAAGAATCAATCATCACTAAGGGTTGATTTCCTTCTTCTACTGAATTAGAAATAATCTGCTTAACAAATTCCATGAAACGAGTTTGACGCACTTCTTTTTTATCAGCTAGTTTCACAGGGGAAATTTGGGAGATGAAGGCGATCGCATCGGAAAATTTACTCCAAAGACTGATTTGTAAACTATTCCCTTTCTCATAAGCACAACATAACTCACACTCGCCTGTCTCTACCTTGAGTCGCATCGCCACTGGCAAGAATGTGCTTTCAATAGAACCGCGTTTCCGACCTCTTTGTTTACGAACAATGGTAATTCCAATAATTTCTTTTGGTCTGGCTTCTGCTGGAATATCTTTTAGGTATTTGTCAACCTTTTCTTTAACACCATCAATGCGACCAGAATGAGCAGAAAGTAAGTCTTTTAAAGCAGCTTGTACTCGATAGAAGAAATTATCAAGTTTGATAAGTTGTTTCTCTTTAATTGTTTCAATCGGTAGAAGAAACTGTACACAAGAACCAGCGATCTTAGCTAATGCTTGACGGGTTGAAGGTTTATTCACGCGATCGTCAGGTCGATTGTTTTCGTAAAAGTCCCGCGCCATTACTAAGCAAAAAGTTCGCTGCTTGCGTAAATCAGGTTGTTTAACAGTGGGTTCCCATGCTTCAATTCGGTGACGCGATCGCTCTTTGGCTTTCAACTTTGCACCATCTAATAATTCTCTTGGCCCATGAGTCTTTGCTGGCAAACGATGAGCTATCAGTTCAAACGCTCCACCCCAAAGAAGGCTAATTATTGCTTTTAGCAGTTTTAATTCTGTTTGAAATTGTTCTTCATAAAAGACAAAAAGTAACAACAGTTTTTCGTTAGGATATAGCCGTCGCATCGCTTCTTGGTTTTCCTGAATTAAAGCCTTGAGTTCTTTTACTTGACACAGTGTTTTACTTGTAAACTTAAGGTGTTTTTTACCTCCCAGGATATTGTCTAACTGGATGTCAAAATACTGATTCAGTAGTCTATTTAATTGCCCGTCGTCAAAGCTTTCGAGATATTTGGGAGTAAAATTAGAAGCTTCACCCTTTTCAATAATCTCTAAGGCAGCACCTAGAAGTGTAGGCAAATTAATCATCCGAGAGGCTGTATCGTCTAATTTGTGGCCTTCCCCTCTTTTTAATTTAACTGACGAGTAATTTTCAAAGGGTTTAAAACCAAGGGGTTCCAGGATTTTTGTTATAGCTTCAAACGCTTCTAACTTATCAATCTCCGGTACACCTACATTAATTTTGTGCTTTCCTTCTTGTAGTCCGTTACGGTAAGTTAGCATAACTTTGCAGCTATCCGTTGAAGCCTTACCTAATGCAATTTGTTCCCCATCAATATTTTGATCGTCAGGCGTTTTCATGGGAAGTTTTAGTTTACGACGCAAGGCTTCAAAATCTTTATCAATTGTCCAACGCCAAATTTTATTTTCACCCTGTTTTTCTTGGTGACAAAGCACTTTGTAGCTAAAGGCGCGGTCTTGATAATCCTCAGAAAAGACAAAACCACTAAGATTACCAGAGTTAAAACGTGCAGCCTTTAAACAACTAAACCAGCGACGTTTAGAAACATCAATTTTCAACAAAGGCTGGTGTAAAGAAGGATACGTTACTACTTCAAAGCGTATTACCAGACTGAATTTATCTGTATGATCGGGTAGAGTTATCGGGTTGGTAATTAATTCTGCTATACCAGTCGTGAAACTACCACTACTGGAAATAACACGCTTCATTGTTCCTAACCCCTGAAAAATCTCTTTTCCAGAAATTGCACGCGCTACATAATCTACTAGCACGCGATAGTCATAATCGTTGCTATGTTTTGTAGTTCCTGTATCTTTATTCCATTTCCAAGGTAAAACTTGAGACTCCAACGGAGTAATTTTTAACAACTCTCCTTTCTCATACAACTCTTCCAAGCATTCAATAACTTCTGAAGGAACATCTGCTTTTTCAGCAAAAGGTTTAATAAAACCTGTTATCCACTCGTTGAGGATTGGGCGCAAAGCTTTCCTAACATCTTCTAGATTACCTCCATTCAGATAGATAAATGGACTTGGGTCTGTAACAGTTTTATTGTTCAAATCAAACTGACTTAAACCTAAATTTGAATGAATCCGCGCTACATCATTAAGTCCTACTTCTAACAAACCTCGCAACGAAGTATAAGGTAGATTCTTGCTAGCTGAATCACCCTTGCCAGTAGCTTTTTGAATGTCCCCAAGAGTTTTTAAAGCAGCATTTGTCCAGGCTAACGTAAAGCCTTTAACTATTACTGGCTCAATATTATCTGGGACAGTAAAGGCTAAGGGAATCTTTTTCAGGCTTTTATTCGCTAGAGCAATATAAAGGGTATCTGAAACCACAGTGGCTTCATTTCCTTCCTCATCATCTAGTTCAATTGGGTTAAGAATTTCGTCGTTCATGGTTACATCTCCAAAAAAGGTGAATCATCAAAACCGTCTTCGTCGTCTGTCACATCTTCAGAATTGCGTAAATCTTCCGGGTAAACTACACCCTCAACTCGTCGCAATGGATCGAGAAATGCCCCGTAAAGTTCTTGATATATTTCTCGAATTACTGGATCGGAATGTTTGACACATTCTTCTAAAATAATTCGCATCTGAACTAACATACTGTCTCGTCCAGAGTCGGGTTTATCTTGGGTGGATTTAATCGCCCAAGCTGCATCGACAAAATAAACTTGTACCGGACACCCATTTCTCATTCCGCGTCCGATTGTTTGTAAAATCGCTACCATTTGATTAGCCGTAAATGGTTTGAATAAATCTTCACCTAAACGGCTAGCCATGAGAGGTTCGCGTAAAAGATGATTCGCGGTTTTCCAGAGTTGTTTTCTCGACTGTTTCCAAGCATTAGAAATTGCTGCCAAATCGTCTTTTTCATTAAAAACTCGACTGTCAAATTCTTGGGTTGCTTTTCCGGCTAGGCTATACAAAAGCTGCATATCATCTGTCGTGGGATGCGGGCGAGTCAGGAAATAAATCGTGCCAATTGCTGCCTCAAGTTTCCTATCTCCTTTGGTGAAAACAATATTCACACCTCGCCCGATCGCCAACATTGGGAAAATTATAATATCACAAGTTTCATCATCTCCTAAAGCTTCGCACTGAGCCGTTGTCACAAAATCTGTCGGTTTATCTCCACTTTTGAGGAAGCGAACAATTGCTTTTGTTCGTTTACCAACATCTGGATGATAATTATTAATAAATTCTTTAACCATGCGAGCTTGTTCATAGCTATTTACGATTAAAGCTGCTTTGCGGTAAATACCTTCTCGCAAGTCAAAATTACGAATGGATTTGTAAATTTCCGATTTCGTTGTTCCCCCCCGCACGAGCGCATCTACCATTTTTTCTAAATTGCGATCGCGCAGTTCCCCTGCACCGCTATATCGAAGCGGTTCATCGCCCCGTTCGCGATCGCTCAACCATTTGAAGCGATAAACGCTTCTTTTGGGGTCATGTTCTGTTTGACGTGGTTTGAGCAAATAGTGCGGCCCCCAATTGATATGATAAGCAGGACTGGCTTCTAAAAAAGACGTAGCTGAAGTCATTAAAATTGCTGGCCCTCTACTTTCACTCTCTGCCTCAAATAATCGGTGAAAGCGGTGCATTAACATTCGAGGCGCACCTACAAAGGTAATGTAAGAAAGTTCTACATTTCGGGCTTGAGTTCGAGTCGTTTGTGCTGATTTTAAACTATATTTTACTCCCGAAAAAGACCCCAAAATATTTTCAGAAATTAGTTTTCGCAATTCAGGTGTTGCCGTTGATTCAACAATCGGTTCCCTAATCAGTCCTTCCGCTACCATTGTTCTCGTTCCAGGAACGATGCGCTGATAACTTAAAATTACGAATGTGACGCAAACAAGTAAGGTAATTGTATCATACTGTTCTGCTGATACTGTGCTATTTTTAAAACAAAAAGGTAAAAATAATTCGGCAATTTCTTTGATAAGATTATCGCGACGTTCGAGCAAATTTTCTGCTAAATAACGACAGAACTGACGAATCAGCGTTTCCCATTGCTGTTTAAGAGTATCGGGATTTATTCCCAGTGTTTGAGCGCACAAATCTAAGTTGAGCCGATCATGGGATTCAATACCAGTGCGATCATAAAAAGCATGGTAAGCTGCCGTTTCCCAAAATTGAGTTAAGGCTCGACTTTTGCTAAATCCCTGTTTGACTTCCTGTTCGTCAAGGCGATCGCGTCTAGAAGTTTTCTCAAATCCATCTAATAAATCGCTCACAATTCTTAAGACAGTTAATAACTGATCTGCATACCGTTTGCTGACTCGCAATGAAGACATATTCTGAACAGCAGAAACCAAGCTTGTATTATGATTGCCAAATTCAGCTAAATCGCGGCTATAAAGTTCTACAGTACGGTCGAATAATCGATAATTTTCACCCCGAGCAAAGCGATTATGAATCTGTTCCTGAATGACTAAATGGATGGAATCTTCTGCGCCTGAAAGTCTTAAAGTAGCTGCCCCATAAGTATCAAGAGTTGATTGCACCATGTCAGCTTCATCAAAAACCACAACATCAAATGTATGGGCAATCAATTCAAAATAACGAATGCGTTCTTGAATGGCATGAGGCGGAACTTCTGTATCCATTGAAAGAACGTGACCCACCCAAATATCAGCATCTATTAAATCGCGGGGTGCTTTGTTGCGACCACACATTGTCCAAACCGGACAAAGACACTTTTTCATCTCCCCTTTTTTACCCCCGCTTTGTAAAATTTCCTGGCAGGGTGCATAACCAAATCCCCACAGGGAAGTATCAGCAGTTGAAAATGCAGGTAAGAGGCAATTTAAACCAAAAATTTCTGCTTGCTCTAGACTATAAGCAAAGCCACCATTACCTCCTGAAGCTGCAATTGCTTCGGCAATATTATCAGCGTGTCGGCGACGAGTTCCATCGCTTTGACCGACTAGCATCCCTACCTTGATTTCGTGAAATGCCAGAGTTGCCATGTATTGTCTTGCAACTTCAATAGAGGGAAATACAAACATCGCTTTATAATCCCTTCTTCCCAGCCATATAGCTATCAATACGAGTAAGGTTGTTTTTCCCGCTCCAGGCAATCCAATTAAGTGCTTAATATTTTCTAGTTCGATGACATTTTCTACCCGCAAACCCTTGCCAATTTCTGGCATCATTAGTGAAAAATGTTGAAAACGATTTGCCCAATTTCCCTGTCTTCTTTCGGGATAATTAGCTTCGCGTTCGTCCATCTCAACAGCTAACTTGTATAGTTCCGAAAGAGGAATGCAAATTTTTTCTTTCGGTAAGCGGTTGAGAGAATGGGTACGACGTTGAGCAAGCGGAACTGCAATTGGACTAATTGGTACTCTTGTGGCTATTGTTTCTTCACCTAAAGCAACTGCCATTGGCTGACGAGCATCGGCAAAAGTTGCACTATAAAATTGGTGTGTCAAAGGCTGGCTGAGAATTTTACGCGCTTTGGTAATTAAAGGATCTTCTAAGGGATCTGTGCGTTCAAAGTGAAGTGTTTCTGAGTTGATTTTATAGCTTCCCTGTGTTCTGTTGCGGTAGTGGCGATCGTTATAAATAGCAACTGCGTGTTTAATTGATTGCTCTGTTACATAAGCTCCTGAAATTTGGCGCATATTGAAAATAGCTTGACGGGATTTCTCTAATGCTGGTGCATTGAGGATGCTAGCCATCCCTGACATTACTAAAGAAGCAAACTCTAGGGAGTTAATTCCAATAAATTCTTCCATCAAGACGCAAAGCCAACAGATCCGATCTACGCCTGTCCAAAAATCCTGTTTAATTCTCATATTTCATTCCTTCTAGCAATTGAATAATTTGCGAAACAGACAAAATTTCAAGAGTGGCAGGATCGCCCTTTTTATCGAGAGTTGAATGGAGAGTAGAGAGATAATACGGGTTATCCTCGATGAGGCGATCGCTAACGGCGATGATGCGACGGCGGTAGTAACTTAGCCCTCCAATGCTACGATTGAGGCGCAAGGCAAGAGAAACAGGACTGCTGTAGGATTTGGCATCAATACCGATGTTGCGACCATTAATTGCGATATCACATTGGTCTGATTCTGGATAAAGTTCGGCATTAAGTCCCTGACTTTGAGCTATATCAAAAATAGTTATTTCGTCAATTGCAGGTCCAGTCCAATAGGTTAAAATTTGCGGTTTAGCAACGAGTAAGGAATCTTTATTTGGGTCTAATTTCTCTGAAAATTTTGCTTTTGAGGATTCGTGACCCAGGCATTGGCGAATGGGGCATCGCCCATCTTTAAAAAGTTTTTTATTGGGATAGGGTCGCATCAATGTACCGCAATGGGCGCACCGATGAGCATACCCGTCAATTAACCAGATGTCGGGGACGCGATCAAAGAAAGTATCAATAATCATCCCCTGCAAAGGGGTTAAATCTTTTTCAACTAAGTAATCTAGTAGCTGATGTTCTCCAATGAGCGATCGCCGACCCAATAATTCTCGTAAAGCCGTATAAGCTTTGTTGCGACGGCTTCCTAATCGTTCCGTTGCCTCGCGCAAGCGATCGTGCAGGCGATGTTCGATGGCATTATCTTCGCCAAAAGTTCCTCTGGAATTAGCAATTTCTGCACAATCTGAAGTCGGTACTCTGAAGTCTGGATCGATGAGAATTGCTTGGCGAAAGCGAAAATCTGGGTGACGAAAAATATCTAAATTCCACTTTTCTAGAGGAGATCTACTACCTTCGAGAACAGTATGCACGCAAGCGGCGCGATCGCTTAATCCTTCTTCGATATATAGGCGACCCAATTTGCACATCGCCCGGTAAAGTTCTGAAGGGATACTATCATCCTGACGCACGATTTCTCGATTGAGAGTTTTTGTGTATTGCCGCACAATTCCCTGTGCCAATAAGACAACAGCATCTTCTGCTAAATCCTGGCTGCTAGCGTGTCCTATTGGTAATGGTAATGCTGCTGTTTGGGCTGGCGACCAATTTGGGTCTTGACCATCAGCTTCAGCCATAATCTGTTGCTCCAAGATTAGATCGGAGAATGAGGGTAAAACTTGAGCGATCGCCGCCAGTGTCCAGCCTTTCTTGAGCAAAAGTGCTGTTGCCAGTCCTTCTAAAATTTGCCGAAACCCAAATTCTTGGCTTTTAGGTTGTGACAAAAGTTGCTTGGATCTCCACGATCGCACAGTTCTTACTGCTGGTGGTTCCACTGATAACCCTAGCTGCTCAATCTGTCGTTTTAGTTGTTGTGCCAGAACCTCAGCAGTTCCTTGCCACTGACGAACGTCCTCAAAGTACATCATGGAACCCTTGTGACATCTATATATGTTTACATTAAACAATGTAAAATTAATTTGTCAATAGGAATTACTCAAAATACTCGAGTTCAGGGGCAAACAAGCAAACCGTAAGCTATATAGGGTAACAGTTTCAGCTTTCAAAAAGGCTGTGAAGATATAGGTAGGCTTTAAGCTGATGTTAGAGACCTGACACAAAATTGGGTTATTTTATATCTACATCTTCGGTATCCCAACAAGCATCAAAATCTCCGGGGTCGGGTTTAATGGTAACAAAGCTACCGTCGATTTGACATACTCCCCATTTCTAAAGAAAGGGGATTCTCCAAGCCTCACGGCTTTGGATTACTGATTCATTGACAACCCTTACAGCAAGCTAGTTTCCTAACCTACTCCAGAGGGGTGAGTCTCCCC
>NZ_JAYGHR010000115.1:0-13255 GCF_034932365.1 Limnoraphis robusta BA-68 BA1
GGTCAAGAACCATCATTTAGCTAAGTCGATTTCAGACGCGAGTTGGTATCAATTCACCCAATGGTTAGACTATTTTGGAAAAATTTGGGATAAAGCAGTTGTTTCTGTTAGCCCACATTTCACTTCTCAAGATTGTTCTAACTGTGACTTTAGAGTAAAAAAATCACTCAGTACCCGCACTCACAGATGCCCTAAATGCAAGACAGAAATTTGCCGCGATACCAACGCCGCATTGAATATCTTGAAAAAAGGTATGAGTATTTTGGGTGCTGAGTTTAATCAATACAGTACCGAAGGGCATTCGGAATCTGCCTCTTTAGAGGGAAAGCTTGGGGAGACTTCGATCTCTGTTGATGAGGAGAAATCCGATTCAATAAGTCGTGTCGATGAACCAAGAATTAGCAATAGCTAAGAATCCCCTTTCTTTAGAAATGGGGAGTATGTCAATGAAATAATTTTGGAAGTTTTTCTCTGCTCAAATGACCGAGATTTGTTGATTATTCTTCAAGCGATCAAAGAGGGCTAGAAGCCAAAGTGAAACCCTCAAGATATGTTGCGAATAGCTATTTCTCTAGAAATAAAAAGCTATAGTGACTTCTCATATAATCTGATAAACATCTTTATATTGAAACTCACAAAAAATCCTGATTGTTTAAAAGGCATAAATAAGTCAACTTGTCAAGTCAAAATATGACAGTTTATGAACTGCAATAAATGAAAACTTGTAAACACAGAAAGAACAGGTATATAGATAGGTGATCTTACTGATGCAATTAGTAAGATTGATACACCACTTAGTTAGTGTGATAGGGGGAGTTGTACAAATGAACGAGCTTAAGTTGCAAGAGCAAAGAAAATTTTCCGCTCAGATCAAGCCAAGCTGTAGAAATTTATATCAAGTTTTCATTCAAATAAAGAAAGCATAAATTTAAGCTAATCTCTCCAGTCAAACATTTAAGTTTGATCCCTTGGAACAGTTGATTTATGAAAAAATTGCCAGAGGCTATGTTTTGTATTAAATCTAACCAATTCAAAGTTTGAGGGGTGTAAAATTTTCTGAGAAACAGAGACTAGAGTTCTACAGAACCACCAAAAACTTGTAAAATTTTAGAGGGTTTCTAGAACCTAAAAAAGCTAGAAACTTAAAGATATTGGCACGCTTTAAATTTAGCTTTTGTAGCTAAATTCATTGAGAGAAGATACGCAAGCCAAAAAATTCCACCTGATCAGAGGCGGAGATTGTCCAAAAAATAAATTTTTCCTCCGAAACATTTCAGGAGGAATATCAGTCTTGAATGTAGTTTTCCTAAACCCACTGAAATGATGTTTTCTAATTCAGGCTCTACTCAAACCTCTTACTGTACTATTTCTACCCAACTTTTGCAAGACCCGGAACAGTTTCAAAAATCTCAAGAAACTTGTTTTTCTCTTGCTTCTCGTACCTCAAAAACAAACATTCTTGTTATTCTTGATGCCCAAGTCGAAGACTGCGAAAAGCTACAGAAAGGCGTTGTACCGCAAGCTAAGGTCATTCTTCTCGATAGAACCGAAGACGGAATAGAACAAATTACCCAAGCGCTGCGAAAATATACCGATCTTTCAGAAATTCATATCATTTCACATGGTAGTCCCGGATGCTTGCAACTGGGTAATACTCAACTCAGCCTCGATACCCTAAAACGTTACGCTAGTCAACTGCAAACTTGGTCAGTTCCCTCTTTAATTCTCTACGGTTGTCACGTCGCCGCCGGAGATGCAGGCGTTGAATTTATTGAAAAACTCCATCAAATTACTGGGGCGAAAATTGCCGCTTCCGCCAACAAAACAGGTGATTCTGCATTAGGAGGAGACTGGAACCTAGAAGTAAAAACCGATGAATTTAAGGTATCATTAGCGCTAACTTCAGAAGCGATCGCTCATTATTCTTCTGTTTTAGCTACTCCTATTAATAGCCTTGGGATAATAACACCAGACCCTATACCCGGTCCCCCCCCTGATGATCAAAGCTATAATGCTCCTGATATTACAGGAACCGAGATCACATACAACTTTCAACGGGGAGAGCCAAACCTTCGCATCGTTAATGGTTTTGTCGCTGAAAACGCAGAATTTCTAGCAGGAAGCATCCTCAACGACTTTGAGTTGAGACGAGTGGATAATGACAATATCGAAGGAAACCGCCAACTCCTGTGGTTTGAGCGAGACAGCCAAACCGCAGCAGAACTAAACTTGCGACCCCCTTTACCTAAACTTTCTGCGGAATTTCCTGATCGGGATATCATGGAAATTGCCTTATTTGATGACGTCATCAATAGAGGCACAGACAATATTTTTGCCAATGCAACAACGCAAAGCGACCAAAACATCAATAATATTGAACGGGTTGACTATATCGCAACCAACGGTTTGACTACATCTAATACAGCATCCGACTTAGATTCAGTCGGTTTTCTGATCTTAGAACGTGCAGGAAACGACTCGTTTAAAATTGCACCCATTCTTGCTCTAGATAACGGTGTACCGAGTGAGTATGGGGAGTTAGTTCTCATTGCAGAAGATGAATGGGGTGAAGATCAAAGCTTTACATTGGAGACATCAGTTTTACGTTCTGATAACTCAGGCGGATCACTCCAACGAAGCGCGGACGTTCCCCCTCAATCCGTTGGTGGTGTTTATGTCAGCTATACAGATTTAGGTGTCCTAGCTGGTGAGACTTTCTTTGGATATTCGTTGTTTGCCAATGATGTCAATGGAACTCCCGAGCAGTTAGTTGATTTCACAAACGCAGCTGTTTTCCCAACAAATACGAATGAAGCAGATGGGGGCTTAGACCTCATCGCAGGTGGAGTTGTCTATAGTAAAGTCCTAGTCTCAATTAGTGATGCGACTCCGGTTAATGAAGGTGAACCTGCCACATTTACCGTAAGTTTGCAGGGAGCGACTACGACGGATGTCACCGTAACCGTAGAGTATACCACCCGCGACATAACAGCAACAGCAGGTGATGACTATACACCAATCACAACAACAATTCCCATTCCTGCCGGAGAGACCTCGGCCACCATCCCCGTTGACACCCTCCCGGACCAGATAGAAGAACCCGATGAAACCTTTAGTGTCATCCTCACCAGCACCAGTCAAGGTTTTATTGGAGATACAGAAGGAATTGGCACGATTGTTGATGTTCCTCCGACCACAGCCAACCAACCCCCTGTCGCAAATAATGCTACGGGTAACACTCGGTTTGGTGTTCCGACAGATCCAATTCCCTTAGTGATTACCGATCCAAATGAGAACGAAGATCTGACAACGATTGACCTTGTTCCGGACACTGACGAAATAGAAACAACCCGACAGATAATAGATGAACAAGGACAAATACAAGGGACATTTGAGCTACAACCTCTAGTTGAGAACCAACCTCCAAACGTTATCTTTACACCCGCCCCAGGGTTTCCCGGACAAGCAGACCCGATAACCATCACCTACACTGTTGCAGATAAATTGGATGCGGTTTCAGATCCTCCAGGGACAATTGCTGTCACAGTTACCCCCAATCAACCCCCGACGGTCTTTGATGTTGCACGCGATGATCGCATTCCAAACAATAGTAACCCCATTCCCTTACCTTTAATCGAAGGAACAGATTTCTTCGATGATGATGAGATTGTTAGCATCACATTCACCTTACCTCCAGCCGAACAGGGTGTTCTGTTACTCAATGGTGAGGAAGTTACAGACCCCGCCCAACTGGAAAATTTACCGATCGATCAACTAGGGAATGTCACCTTCCAGCCTAACCCTGAGTTTACAGACGAAGGCGAAAATGTCAATGTCAGGTTTACTTACACAGTTACAGATAACGACGGGGCGAGTTCAACCGCAAATATTACCATTCCCATTAACCAAGCCCCCATTGCAGAAGATGCAGAAGCCCGTACCCGCATTGGTATTGAAGTCCCTGTTAATCTTGTGGTTAGCGATCCTGATCCTGATGGAGAAGTGGATCTCAACACCATTGACCTCAATCTAGGCCTAGTTGGAATACAACCAATCTTTACCGTTGAAGGAGGAACATTTAGAGTTGTTGAAAATCAACCCAGCGTTCTGTTTACCCCGGTTCCCGAATTTACCGACGAATTTACGGGCGGAATCGTTACCATACCCTACACCATTCAAGATAATTTACGTGCAACTTCTGCCCCAGCTAATATTAGCGTCCGAGTTAATCAACTTCCCGTTGCAGACGATGTTATAACGGATTCTACCCTCAACGTGAGTCCGGTGGCTATACCTTTATCTACGGCGAATTTCCGTGATCCCGATCCCGATGGCACTGTAGAAACCATCAGCTTTACATTACCCACTCCTGCACAGGGTCTTTTGTTGTTGGACGGTGTAGCGGTTACTGACGCCACTCAGGTACAAGATTTAACACTCGATCAACTCGATAACCTGACATTTCAGCCTAATCTTGCATTTGCGGGTAATGCCTCCTTTAGTTATACGGTGACAGACAATGATGGGGATATCTCTAATGTTGCGAATATAACGATTCCCATTGTTCCCTTATCTGTCCCCAGTTTTCCAGATCCTGTGAATTTGCCCCCACAAGCACAGGATAAAACGGAAACCATTACCAATGATGGCAGCACTTCTAATCTTCCCCAACTGATTGCCACAGACCCCGATGGTACAGTTGAGTTCTTGACAATCGTTGAATTACCCCCCAATGGCATCCTATTCCTCAATGGCGAAGAAATCACCAGTTTGGATCAAGTTTCACGTCTAACTGCTGAACAAGCCGGACAACTCAGCTTTCAACCTGACCCCAACTTTATCGGTGAAGCCAGTTTCACCTTCACCGCAACCGATAACGACGGCGCTGTTTCTAACATAGCGACAGTACGGCTAAACGTGGAGGAAGATGCTGTCTTTCCTCCCAATCAACCCATTGATGATGGCGGTTGTGACTGTCCTCCGTTACCCGAATTTGCTGGGATTGATCTCCCAAATCGTCCTTCCGTTATTCCCAACCCCTCAAATGTAGAACAACCCATTATCGGTTCTGCGACGGAAGACACCCTCCGAGGAACTTTAACAGATGATGAAATTCTCGCCTCTGTAGAAACTGCCGTTATTATTGGCTTTGAGGGAAATGATACCGTTTTTGGCACCACAGGCGATTTACTCATCTTCGGTGACGAAGGAAGTGACTCTCTGTTTGGAGATTTTGGTAACGATACCATTATTGGGACGAATGGTGCAGGTAGCGGGATTTCTGTCGGAGATGTGCTTGAACAAGATATCATCTACGGCAACGAAGGAAATGATATTCTTCAGGGTGGCCCCGGAAATGACACGATTTTCAGTGGGGAACAAGATGATTTTACCTTTGGCGGTCAAGATAATGACATCATCTTAGGGGATTTGGGCAATGATACCCTCTACGGCGATCAAGGCGATGACTCGATGTTGGGCGATACCGTTGATGAAGAAGAGATCGAACCCGAACGGGGTTTAAATGGCGTTCTTGACTTGATGTGGGGCGGTGCAGGCGATGATTCCATTAATGGCGGTCGCGGTAATGATACCCTCAGTGGTGGGGATGGAAATGATGACGTTCGTGGGGGTAAAGAAGACGATCTCGTTTATGGTGAAGCGGGAGATGACTTACTCTACGGGGACTTAGGCAATGACCACCTCTGCGGTGATGAAGGCAACGATACCATCTATGGCGATATCAATGATAATGTCAACTTTGCTGATACCCCTGGACAAGATACCCTCTGTGGCGGTATTGGAAATGACCTGATGTTTGGAAATCAAGACAATGATCGCCTCTGTGGGGGAGAAGATAGCGATACTCTCTATGGGGGGTTAGGCGAAGATACTCTCTATGGAGAATTAGGCGATGATTGGCTGTTTGGCGATGAAGGAAATGACCTATTATTTGGGGGAAGTGGTAGCGATCGCTTTTTGATCTTCTCCAATGAAGGTATCGATACCATCGGTGATTTCCAACTGGGGACTGACTTCATTGCTTTAGGAGGAGGCTTAACTTTTGACCAGTTAACTTTCACTCAAGAGGGAACCTCGACAATTCTCAGTCTTGACGGTCAACAGTTAGCAATTCTCAATAATATACAGGTGAGCGCTTTAACGGAAAGTAGCTTTACCGCTCTGGTTAACTAAGCTGTTATCCTGACAACAGCGATCGCGATTAGCGGTTGTACTGATCAACGATAGCGCGATCGCTGTTAACTGGTGTTCAATCTTAACGAGGTATCTGATGTGACTCGATCTCCCTACACCCAGAAACAGATTTTTTCCTACCTGTTTGCGGTGATCACGACCATCACCCTATTAGTATGGATTCTTAGAGGTTTACAAGTCCTGGCTTTTTTACCGGGGGTGATTATCTGGATACTGTTAGTCCTGTCTATTGCGACTGGTGTTTTCCGCCAGGTTAGCCGATAGCAGAAGATATCGATTGATTGGTGATCGACTAGGATATAGACGAAATTTGCCAGATTGCGCTAGTATATTGGTTAGCAATATTGAAATCTATCCTCAGAGGTGAGGGATAATCCGGTAAAATTAAGAATAAATGCTTATGGGTCAACCCCTATAGTGGGAGGAAAATTCCTAAATCCCGGTCTGAAAAGAGACCTATATTGGACTCTGAGCGATATATGATTAGGAGTTCATCCCTTCCAGAAACTCAATCAAGGTAGGTGCTTGACTCTTCAGCTCAAAAAAGCCTAATACCTGACTCGAATCTGTTCGAGTTGGGTTTAAACCTGGAAACAGATTGCAGAGTAGAGCAAGTAATCAGGCTGGGGCAGAGAACAATAGCAGGTATGTGCTGCTGAGGCTGTTCCAAAACTGACCTAACCGTGATCTAAAGTGACTCTATGATTGTTTCCATTTTTGACTGATAAGCCTGATAGCTGTAGTTTCCAGTATAATCAGCTTCTGTGACGCTCAATTTGAATCGTTTCTGTACTCGGTTAAGTCAGCAAAATTCCTCGAAAGACTGTAGTAGAGCAGTTTCAATCCCCTTTCGAGGGTAATCCGCTCAGTTTTCCAGATCGACCAAGGAATCAAAAAGCTTCTTTGAGAACAGGAACGTTTGAATTTAACTTAGCTATAACACTCAAATCTTGCCCCCTAAGCGTGAGTTTTGAGAACACTTTAGCAAATAATCAAATGTTGTTGTAGAAGAGTAAGGAGAAACAATGACCCAAGTTATCCTGGGTGAAAACGAACAACTCGAATCAGCATTGCGCCGCTTTAAGCGCGAAGTCTCAAAAGCGGGTATCTTAGCAGACGTGAGAAAGAAGCGTCACTTTGAAACCCCTCCCGAAAAACGTAAGCGCAAAGCAATTGCCAACCAACGTCAAAGACGCGCCATGCGTAAAAAGAGGATGTTTTAAAGAAGAAGATCACTTCAACGATTCCATCTCTAAGTTTTGATTGCCCCTTATTGTTCTGTGCAGAAATGAGGGGTATTTCATATCTGTTTAAAAAACCACCAAGACAGTAAGACACCAAGGTAGAAATTCTTTGTGCCTTTGGGGTTATTATAAACTATCAAAAAAACACTAAAAGTCAGTAAATATTCGTGAATTTTTAAAAGTCTGGAACCTCAGAATGGTTAACCTCAGAATGACTAATCATGGTGGCGGGTTGAGTGGGAATAGACGCAATAATCGCATCCAACACTTTACCCACTGAGATAATTTCCATTCCCAAATCAGCCGGATTTTGACCTTTAGGAATAATGGCTCGTTTAAAGCCTAATTTTGCGGCTTCCCGTAACCGTAATTCTAACTGAGAAACGGGCCGAACTTGACCGCCTAATCCCACTTCACCTAATAAAATTGTACGCGGATCAACGATGCGATCGCGAAAACTGGCAACAATGGCGATCGCAATTCCTAAATCGGCTGCGGGTTCATCGACTTTCAATCCTCCCACGGAAGCTACATAAGCATCTAATTTTGATAAGGGAATTCCGACTCGTTTTTCTAAAACGGCTAAAATTTGTAATAATCGACTGCTATCAACTCCGGTAGTCGCCCGACGGGCTGAACCGTAACTGGCGGGACTCACTAAAGCTTGTATCTCTACAACAATTGGACGAGTTCCCTCCATCGAAACCACCGTTGAAGTTCCGGGGGCGAAATCTTCCCGATTTCCTAAGAACAATTCCGATGGGTTGAGAACTTCCATTAAACCATCAGCTACCATTTCAAATACCCCGATTTCTTGAGTGGCGCCAAAGCGATTTTTCATCGAACGTAATAGCCGATGAGAGGCGAATCGATCCCCTTCAAAATACAACACGGTATCCACTAAATGTTCTAAAACTCTCGGCCCTGCCAAAGAGCCATCTTTGGTGACATGACCCACAACAAACAGGGTAATATTTTCGCGTTTAGCTACCTGCATTAAAGCCGAAGTACATTCACGCACCTGAGCTACCGAACCGGGAGCGGATGTTAAACTGGCAAAGAAAATCGTTTGAATACTATCAATAATCGCTAACTTAGGTTTAAGAGATTCTAATTCTCTTAAAATCATTTCTAAATCGGTTTCAGGAAGGAGATATAATTCGGGTTCGCTTTCTTCTACTTTTTCTGGAGAGGGATTTCCGTTATTGCCATTTGTTGTTTCTGCTTTGGAAGTCTGAGCGGATTGTTTTTTGGAAAGCTGAGACTTTATTTCTTCTGTAAACGGATCATTTTCAGCTTGAGGGTTCGACGATGAAGATTCTGGCGGTTGAGAGTCGCCATTGTGAAAATCTACCTCTTCGGGTTTTGGCCCAACACCCAAACGCTGCGATCGCAATTTTACTTGTTGTCCTGATTCTTCGGCTGAAACATACAATACCCGAGTTTTTTGAGATAAAGTATTCGCCACCTGTAACAATAAGGTAGACTTGCCAATTCCGGGTTCTCCACCAATTAAAACCAAAGAACCGGGTACAATTCCGCCTCCCAAGACGCGATCAAGTTCTCCATAACCGGAAGACATCCTCGACTGGGTTTGATCAGCAATTTGAGATAACTTAAACGAAGATCTCGGTTGTCCTGACGATACCGAATCAACTTTAGCGGTAGTCCCTTCTTCTAAGCTACTCCAACTAAATCGTTGTAGGGAAGGGGGGGTTTTGGGTTCAACTTGTTCCTCTAAAGAGTTCCAAGCGTGACAGCTTGGACATCTACCAAAATATTGAGGAAACTCTGCCCCGCATTCGTGACAAACATATTGGATTCGCGGCTTTGGCATTGCTTAAAATAGATTGAACTAGACAGATTGAGCAATGAAGTCTAAAATGGATGCGATTTTGGGAAAAAGCAAAGGAGCAAATTGCTTCTGTGGGATTTGAGGTTCCTGTTCACCGAGATCTGATCGGAAAAACTCAAGAATTGAACTGAGTTCAAGGAAAAAAATGTAAAATTATACTTCATTGTAATTTTACTAGAAATCCGCCAGAAAGCCTCATTCCCTTGTGGGTGAGGATGAATGGCGGGAGAAAGGGAGGGTTCGATACCCTCTCTTTCTCCAGTGGATGCCGACACCCAATCTTAGTTTATGGTAAGATACAAACCATAAATCTAAAGCTGGATAAATGCTAGTTCTTGAAGCCAAGTTATACGGAAAATCTGAGCAGTTCAAAATCATTGATGAGATGATTTTGACTGCTCAGTTCATTCGTAATCGTTGCATCCGTCACTGGATGGACAACAAGGGCATAGGGCAGTACGACTTGTCTGCCCTTACCAAAGACTTGGCTAAAGAATTTGCTTGGTGTGGGAAACTCAATTCTAGTGCTCGTCAAGCTTCCTCTGAAAGAGCCTGGGCTAGCATTAAGCGTTTTTACGATAACTGTCGCCAAAAAGTTGCAGGGAAAAAAGGCTTTCCACGTTTCAAGAAGAATGTACGCTCAGTTGAATTCAAGGTAAGTGGTTGGAAGCTATCTGAGAATAGAAAACAAATCACATTCACCGATAAATTCAAGGCTGGTACATTCAAACTACGGGGTGGTTATGACCTTAATTTCTACTCAATAAACCAAATCAAGCGAGTCAGAATTGTCAGACGTGCTGATGGTTACTACGTGCAACTATGCGTCAATGTAGAGCGCAAGATTGAACATAAGTTTACGGGGAAGGTTACTGGCATTGATCTGGGCTTAGAGTCGTTTTATACCGACTCAGATGGCAACCGTATTGAAAACCCTAGATTGTTAAGGAAATCAGAGAAACGCCTTAAAATCTTACAAAAACGGGTTTCAAAGCGACAAAAGGGAGGAGAGAACAGAAATAAGGCTAAACAGAAATTAGCGAGTCTTCATCTGCGAGTAAGTAGGCAGCGTAAAGACTGGTTGGTTAAACTAGCCAGTGCGTTGGTAGCGTCTAATGACCTCATTGCTTACGAGGACTTGCAGGTGAAAAATTTAGTGAAAAACCATCATTTAGCCAAAAGTATTAGTGATGCCAGTTGGTCAATATTCACTAACTGGGTTGATTATTACTGCAAAATACATGGAATTGTTTGTGTAGCTGTTCCACCTCAGTATACCTCTCAAGACTGTAGTGGTTGTGGAGAGAAAGTCAAAAAAACGCTCAGTACCCGAACTCACAAATGTAAGTGTGGAACTGAGCTTCATCGCGACCACAACGCCGCATTGAACGTTCTGGCTAAGGCATTAAAAATGTTAGGACTAGAATATCAAACTACCGTTGGAAGAACGGAAAGTCACGCTTGGGGAGAAACCAGCCTCTATCTAATTCAGGAAACTGATTTAGACAAGCTGATTCGTTGAGCCAAGAATCCGCGTCCCCTTGTGGGCGCGGAGCTTCAATGGAAAACCTTTATTCTCTAGTTTTTTATTCCTATCCGGTCTGAGCGGATGACATTTGTGCCAGCCTTGCCCTTAAGCTAAGTTAAACTGAGAGAATTCTTGCCAGTTCTATAAATGATAGAGTAAAAAAATAAACACATTTGTCAAACAAAGTGTGATAACACAGACAACCTGCTCTGTTGTAGACTTGAAATTCCGTTGTCAACGGCAGAGAGTCTAGACAGGGTTGTATCAAAAACGTAGCTTAACGTAAACGTTGGGATTGGTGAAGTCAATTGGAAAATCATAAAGAAAAAATACTGGTTGTGGATGATGAAGCCAGCATCCGTCGGATTCTGGAGACACGCCTCTCGATGATTGGCTATGATGTGGTCACGGCAGCCGATGGAGAGGAAGCTTTAGAAACCTTTCGCAAGACTGACCCGGATTTAGTCGTCTTGGATGTGATGATGCCGAAGCTAGATGGTTATGGGGTCTGTCAAGAACTCAGAAAAGAATCCGATATTCCCATCATTATGTTAACGGCTTTGGGGGATGTAGCGGATCGAATTACGGGCTTAGAATTAGGCGCCGATGATTATGTTGTTAAGCCCTTCTCTCCCAAGGAATTAGAGGCGCGGATTCGATCTGTATTGCGTCGGATTGATAAAAATGGGGCTTCGGGGATTCCCAGTTCGGGGGTCATCCAGGTAGCGACGATTAGGATTGACACGAACAAACGCCAAGTCTACAAGGGTGATGAACGCATTCGTTTAACCGGAATGGAGTTTAGCCTTTTAGAATTGTTAGTGAGTCGTTCGGGTGAACCGTTTTCTCGTTCAGAAATTTTACAGGAAGTTTGGGGATATACTCCTGAACGTCATGTCGATACCAGGGTTGTGGATGTTCACATCTCTCGCTTGCGAGCTAAATTAGAAGAAGATCCCAGTAACCCGGAGTTGATTCTCACCGCACGCGGTACGGGTTATCTGTTTCAACGGATTATAGAACCGGGAGAAGTCGGATAATTCACCGGATTTTGATGAGTCACGAATCACGCCAAAATGCCTAAATCTGACCCCAATCGAGTGCTGCGACTTCTGCCTTTGTTAGTGGGCGGATTAGGGGGAACGTTATTACTGATCAATCGCACTCTCACCCCGGAGATATTGGACTCACAAGCGCGTTCTGATGCTTTAGGGGTGATATTGAGTGCTGTACTGATTTTAACGGGCTTGCTGTGGCAGCAAGTTCAACCTAAATCTCCCGATGCGGTGACTCTGATCGGTGAAACGGGATTTGATCTCAAATCCGATTTGCCCGATGAGGTTAAGACTGAATTGGCTTGGGCTTCTCATCTGTTGTTAACCAATACTGTAACTCGATCAGTCGTTGTTTTTTATCAAAACCAAGTGTTGCTGCGACGGGGAGTTTTAGGAAAAAATCCTCAAGTTCAACCTGGCCCTATTCTTCAACGAGTCTTAGATAAACAAAAACCTGTTTATTTGGTGAATCTCGCGCTTTATCCCGGTCGAATTGAGTTTGATTATTTACCCGAAAATACACAAGGGGTTATTTGTCAACCGTTAGGAAATCGAGGGGTTTTGATTTTGGGGGCAAATGCACCTCGCAGTTATACCCAACAAGATGAAAAATGGGTTGAAGGAATTGCCGATAAATTGGAAAATACCCTCAGTCAACGCTCAATCTAAATACAATGATTAATAGTGCAGTTTGAGAAGTAACCCCAATGTTAGTTTTATACTGGATTCTGGTTGTAGTCATGCTGGTCGGGATTATCGGAGCCGTTGTTCCCGCTCTTCCCGGTTCTAGCTTGATTTTAGGTGCGATTTTAGTTTGGGGTGTTGTCAACGGGTTTAGGGATGTGGGTTTAGCCTTGGGGGTGACAATCGCTGTACTCTTGATCAGTGTAGGGATTGACTTTCTCAGTGCTTACTTGGGGGCGAAACAGGCAGGGGCTAGCCGTTGGGGACAAACGGGAGCGATGATCGGGTTGGTTCTGGGGTTTTTGGGGTTTTTACCTGCTTTACCGTTTGGTGGGCCTCTGCTGGGGATTCTGATTGGGCCGTTATTAGGGGCAATCGTGGGTGAGTTTCTCTATCGGAAAGATTTAGCATTTGAGGCTAGAATTAAGCTGGCATTTAAAGCATCAATTGGAATTGTTGTTGGATCGTTTGTGGGAAATCTGATTGAAGGCATTCTCGCTACCGCTTGTGTCGTGGTATTTTTAGTCACAACCTGGCCTTATAATCTGTGACTTCTCCCAACACCAAAACTTCGTTTATGGTACGGACATTGCTTAACCTCACAGTTAAGAGTTCCTGCGTTGCACTTACCTAGTTTCCCCCGGTAGTACGCAGTCAGCAGGCGGTTTTCTTT
>NZ_JAYGHR010000116.1:0-8374 GCF_034932365.1 Limnoraphis robusta BA-68 BA1
GTTAGGAAGCATAGAAAATGGGGAAGGGGTTTATGGGTTGAGACGGGCGTTTACGTTGGCGGGGGCGGAAAGTCAATTAATGAGTTTGTGGAAAGTAAATGATGATGGAACGAAGGAATTGATGATAAAATATTATCAACGGTTACTGCAAAATGAAGGACGTTCGGATGCGTGGCGTCAAACACAGTTAGAGATGTTGAATTCCTCTCAATATCAACATCCTTATTATTGGGCGGCGTTTATTCCCGTTGGAGATTGGAGTCCGATGGAATTTTAAATGTATGTTTCTCATCAATAACTGATAGAAAATTGATTAGAAACCCGGTTTCTTGTAGAAACCGGGTTTCTGGTTTGTACCTCATACGATCGCACACCGCTATAACTGATAGAAAATTGTTTTTGAATGGTAGGGGCAGGTTCTGAAAAAATGTATGTTTCTCATCAAACAAAAAGGAGTTAATACCTTTCGGATAGATCGGGTGATCAATTCACGCAATAGTTAGCTATAATAGAATCCTTAAGGCGATCGCACTGTTCTATCGATGATACCACCAACCGTAGCTCAATTTTTAACGATGTCTAATTGTTGACTCATCCTGACCGACAAAATTAAGCTAGGAAATAAAGAGTATGAATGCTGTCTTATCTTGATCAATCAATGATTCTGTGTTAACAGGATACATGATTTGAATGAAATTGCTGATTAAAGCTGATGTGATGTCATCTTATTCTTAATGTCGCATGACTGCGCTCTCAATTGCGTCTTCTAAGGGGTCAGGAGTGAATCAGCAGGTTTATCTGCGCTTAAAACGTGCATTGCTGTTAAACCTACGACGTCAAGTTTTAATTGCCGTCTGTGATGACTTGCCGTTGCGTCAAAGAATGATCACTCGTTTACAAGCCGAGTTTACCAAACGGACAACTTCTCAACAACATATTAGCTCAACTTCAAAAAACAGACCCGAAAGTTCATCATTGGTCTTGACTCACTGGGTCAGTTTGATATTAAATTTAGATCAGCCGAATTTGATCACTCAAATTGAGCAGTGGTTCGCGAAAAATCCTGGTGTTAATTGCTCAGTGGGCTTTCAAATATTAGGCGTAGAGAAACTGACGCGACAACCTGCGGCGATTCAATGGTCTTTTTTGCATCATCTCCGAACTTTAGAAAGCCATTTACCCCAGTTAGAGTTTAGCCTGTTGTTGTGGATTCCTTCGCCTTGGTTGCGGTGTATTGAACAGTCAGCCCCAGAATTTTGGCGATGGCGGACAGGGGTGTTTGAGTTCATCGGAGAACCGACACCAGCAATTCCGATGACCCCAGAAAATCAAGACTTAGACAAAAATCCGGTTTCAAAACACAATATCAAGGTTTCACATCTGAGTCAACGCCGAAAAACTCGGCTTCTCAGTGTTGGCGGCATCAGTTCAAACAAACAACTCAAAACTCATAACCCGTTGCCTTCAAACGTGGCATCAGGGGCGGTTAAATTAGCTGCACAGGCTCCTGAAAAGGTTTTAAAGGGAGGAGTACAGTTAACGATAGAGCCAGCCGTAACGGTTAAAAAAACGCCGGATTTGACCCAAACGCTACAACAAATCCAGCGACTTCAGAAAAGTTCTGTCTCTGTCAAACAACTAACTCGGGCCTATCGAATCTTGAGTGAGCGTCTGCGACAACAGATGCAAGCGGGATTAACCTCTCAAGACCAAATGCAGCTTATTATCGAAGCCTACGAGACGGGATGGCAACAGTTAGAAAGTTCGGCTTATCCGATTCTAAACCCTTCAGAACAGGTGGATTGGTTGAATGATCTCGGTACACTGTATTGGATGCGGTTTCATCAGGAAAAGTCAGCAAAAACCGTAACAACTGAAGCCGTCTCGCATTTAGAACAGAGTATCATTTTCTATCAAAAAGCACTGATGTACAGCAATCCTCATCAACAGAGGACAGCCTATGCTAGACTGCAAAAAAATTTAGGTGCAGCTTACACAGATTTAGCCAAAATACGAGATGCAGTCGAGAATTTGCAACAGTCTGTTAATGCCTATCGTGAGGCGATTCGTTATTTTGGAGTTGGCACTCCAAAAGAGTCTGAGTTAAAGTTGCAAAATGGTGAGCAAGCCAATCAGACCGCTTTCAGTTATGCTGCCACCCAGAATAATTTGGGTACGGCTTACTGGAATTTGGCTCAATATACCCAACCGAGTTATCATCTGAAAGCGGCAATTTCAGCTTATATTCAAGCGGGGCGTTACTATCATCCTGAGCAACACCCGCGAGAGTTAGGGATGATTCAGGCTAATATAGGTACGGCGTACTGGAATCTAGCCCAATACGAACCGGAGGATAAATGGTTGCATCATGCGATTAAAGCCTATGAAAATGCCTTGAAATATCGCACGCCTAAAACCGATGCACCTGCCTGTGCTGCGACTCAGAATAATCTGGGAATTGCGTACTGGCATTTGGCTTCTCGACATCAAGAATCAGAATTTCGTGCTAGATTCTTACGAAAGGCGATCGCATCCTATGAAGTGGCATTGACTCTCGTTGAACAGTTGAGTCCAACTCAGCTTAATTTTGACCCGTTAGCCACCCACAATAACCTGGGACTTGCTCACTATCAATTGGGGAAAGATCAGCATTTGGTCATCAGTCAAACGCAGCGTGTGGAGCATTTAGAAACCGCATTACACCATCACCTGCAAGCGGGCTGTCAGCAACAAACGCTTACCTCCCCTGCAAAAACCGTAGAGTCAGGGCGGCATCAAATAGCTCTGAGTTATATAATCAAAACGATTCGAGCTATTTACCATGAATCAGGTTTACCCGGACAAAATCGAGCGCTTTCCCAAATTCCCGCTCATTTGCTGTCAGAAATTTTACGTTCTCTGTAACACAATGCAACTAAATCGATAAATCTCTAGGTGTGAACCCGAGTTTTACATTAACATTGAGATGATTGATTACTCTTGCTCTACCCTCAGCTCAACCTTGTGGTTATGGCTTCTGCAAAGATTCTAGTGGTTGATGACGACCCAGCAATCCGAAATTTAATTGCTCGCTATCTCAGCCAGCAAGACTACGAAGTTGAGTCGGCGAAAGATGGCCAGACGGCGCTGGAACTCTTCGATCAACTTAGTCCTGATCTGGTTGTACTTGATGTCAATCTTCCTGATACAACAGGTTTTATTCTGTGCCAGGAAATGCAAAGTCGTACCAGTGTTTTTATTCTAATGCTCACGAGCTTAACGGGTGAAGCCGATAAGATCAAGGGGTTTGATAAAGGAGCCGATGACTACATTACCAAGCCCTTTGGTTTAGCGGAACTCGGTGCGCGTGTACGGGCGATTTTGAAGCGTCAACGCAGTGTCGCCGATAGTGAACCCCGTAGCTTGGTCTATGGGGATCTACTGATTGACCCGGCTCGTCGTGAAGTCTACATCCAAGAGAAACTGGTGCCTTTAAGTGCGCTAGAATTTGATCTGCTCTATTGTTTGGCCAGCAAACCCGGTCGAGCTTGGCGACGGTCTGAACTCTTACAAGAGGTTTGGGACTATGATTACGAGGGTGAGCAGCGAGTCGTTGACGTACATATTGGCCAGATTCGCAAGAAGATTGAACCGGATGTGAATAAACCTGTACTGATCAAAACGATTCGCGGCGTGGGTTATATGTTTGATCGCCGGGTCAAGGAAAGATAGGGATTGAGGGGAGTCTGTCAACCTCTCTCAACCCTATTTCTCTAAAAAACTACGAATCTCGTTGGCTCGTCCCAAAGAACGACGCACACAATCGCCTAACGCTACACCGTCGATATAGTTACTGCACAAATACAGACCGGGCAGAGCGTTTAAGCCCGTTTGCACCTGTTGTAATCGGTGTTGGTGTCCGAGATTGTATTGAGGGATTGCCCGCTTCCACAGATGCACAGCAAGCACCTTTGGAGGAACATTTTCTTGAAGGACGATCCGACGCAAGTCTTGATGAACCGCTTCGATGATCTGAGTATCCTCAAACTCCCCAATTTCTGGATCGGTAGCCCCGCCAATATAACTGGTGAGGACTTGCCAACCTTGGGGGGCGCGACCCGGAAACAAACTGGATGTCCAGATCGTCCCTAAAGTCCGAATCCCTTGTCCTCTCGGAACTAAATGGCCAAATCCTGTTAATTTTTGCTTTAAGGCTGAAACGGGATAGGCTAAAACGACACAAGCAACTGGAGGATAGGGAATTTCAGTTAACGTTTGACTCATCTGGGGCTGCAAGGATTGCAGAATTTCAGCCGTGACATAGGCCGGAGTGGTCAGTACAACGGTTTTCGCTTCGACCTGTTGAACCCCTTCAGGCGTGGAAAACTCGGCTCGATAGGTAAGATGTTCTGTGCGTTCGAGACGGGTGAGTTTCCAGTTTAATTTGAGTTTGTCCCCTAACTGTTTGGCGATCGCATTCGGTAAGGCGCCTATTCCTTGACGAAAAGAACCCAACTCTCCCGGTTTGGTTTGAGGAATAGACAGATCAGCCACCTTTTGAGAGTCTTTGTTTTGACGACGGGATAAAACCGCTCCCGCTAATAATCCGCCACCACTGTAAGCCATACGCGCCACTCTAGCAAAAGCCGAGCCAATCTCCAATTGCTGCGGATCACCCGCATACACGCCCGATACAAAGGGTTCAACCAGGCGTTGAAGGACTTCTGACCCAAGATGACGTTCAAAAAACTGCGAGATGGTTTCTTCGCCATTTTGCAGGCTGAGTTGTTGTCCGATCGCCGGAGGCACAAACCCCAAGGCTCCCATCAAGGCTCGTAGTTTACCTCCCGAACTTAAGAGTTGGGTACTCACCAGGGCGGGAGGACTCATCGGAACTGGCATTAATTGACCGTTCCAGTAGACGTAGCGAGGTAACTTGCGATCGGCAAAGATTAACTCAGACTTGAGGCCGACGTCTACGGCTAATTTCAGGAACTCAGGGGTTGGAGAAAAACTGTTCGGGCCTTCTTCCCAGAGAAACTCTCCTTCAGATACGGTGGTAATATTTCCTCCCACTCGTGGCTGATGCTCGCTCACCAGAATGTTGAGAGAGAATTGGTGTTCCGGGTTCTGATGGAGAGCGTGAGCCAAACTCAGGCCGCTAATGCCAGCACCAACGATTAAACTATCGAGTACGTGAGTCATAAAACGTTGAAATTTTCAATGAGGGCATAGGGTCAGGGGATGTGATCACTTCTAACCCATCACCATTGTCTTACAGGTGGGTATCGTCCTCAGGATTGAAATAGGCTTTCTAAGTAGATACGGGCAGCTTGACGACAGCTATGGATGGCTTCTGGTGTGTTGTTTGTTCCATTTTGCATGAAAAACAGCGACAGAGCCGCAGAAAATACCCGATCTTGATCCCAGTCCGGATGGCTGTCGAGATAGCCCTGGAGGGATTCGTGCAAGGTTTCAGGAATTTCCGCCAGGATACTTACACTTGTATTCATATAACGACTCTCAGGGTGATATACACAATACCTATTTTTTGAGATTTTCGGGGTGGGACTGCGTACAGTCTTCCCTCTCCAATCTATAAATCGGTAGTCGATATTGTGTGCTAGAAGGGGGTGGGGTTGTCAATGTTGAGAACTGTTACAACCTCGACACTGGTCGCCAATTGGCAACGAAATAATCAGCCTTACCGCCTGATTTTTGTTACAAAAATTTACATTTTCTGGGAAATCTGAGGGGTTTTGTGTCGGCGATCGCAAAATCCCCAATAGAGTATCAAGATCTACTGCTGTCGTGATTTTTGGTGGAAAAGTGAACTGTATTTGTGGAAAACACCGCCTCAACTTGTGGAACACCTGTGGAATCTGTGGGGAAAATTTTGCCAAAAGATAAGAATTTTAAAGTTGTTAGCCGCTCAAAAAATTACCGGAATTGATGGGAACTTTTGAACTCTAAATTCAGTCGCACAGAACAGGTCGGAAAACCGTAAGTCAGGACTGCAAACTGACTGTCTGGTTCAAGGGGGGATGAGTCGCAACAACTAGGGTGAAGTCAAGTTGAGTCAAATAACAGACGTTAGGCTAGGAGAATTGCTCAGAAGTCTCTCACGGAAAATCGGTAAAAATCCCGACCCCTCAATGGATCAATTCGAGTCTGAAATTTCCCCAATTCTGGAGAAATGTTACAAATCGTACACAAGACTCCCCATCAATTGATCTAAAACCCTAAATTTTTAGGTGAGATCTTGTGAAACTGAGCAACTCCATTTAAGCTGTAACGCAAATACCAATCAATTCCAACGAATCGGTTGACAATGAAAAGACCAATTTTCAAACGGTTCCGTCCGGGATTAGTTCTAGGCGCAATCGCGAGTGTGGTGATGAGTGGCCAAAGTGCCGTGGCTGCCAGTCGAGTGGTTTTAACCTATGGCCCGTTTCAGGCACCCGTTCGAGTCCGAGATCTCGAAGAATTTGCTGAGACGGGGGAAAAAACGAAAACCATTAGGCAGCTTGTCGGTGCTTCGGGGATCGATGAGGAGACTTTACGGGGTTTAATGACTCTGGAAGTCGGTTTCGATCTGGTTCCTTTTTCCTGTTTGATTTGTAGTCCCACAGGCATGGAGATAGTCGAAGATATTGCTTTGACTCTGCGAACCCATCGCCGTGTGGAAAACTCTGCTGCCATACACGCGGCTTTAATTAATGCCGTGAGTGATGATGGCAAAATTTCTTTCTTGGACTTCATTAAGAAGTATCCTGTTCCTGGTTTATACGTCGATGTCGGCAATATTCCAGAAACAGTCGAAAAGATTCAGGCTTTGGCAACTGATTTAGAATCATTGCTGAGGACTGCATCTGGCTATAGCAAAGCTGGATGTTCTTTGCAGGAAATCAGCTTGCCGGGGCCTGCACCGTTGCAGCCACCCCGTCCACCTGCACCGCCAGTACCACCGCCTCCTGCTCCTCGTCCACCTGCTCCTCAAGCTCCGCCGGTTCGAGGACTGTGGTAATCGGATTGATTGCCAGGGGCTAATCTCGTCAAACAGAATGCCATCGCTATTAACCGGCGGTGGCATTTTGATTGACATACTCCCCGCCCTTTAGGGCTAGGATTCTTGACGCTTCACTGGGATGTGCTGGCAAGCCAGTCTTACCTTCCCTCTGCGTCCATTTAGAGTCGTGGCAATGCCCTGTCCCGACTTTTTCTATATTTCGTGCTGCGTTCTCGTCCCTGTCGTGTTCAGTTCCGCAGTTTAAGCAAACCAAAGATCGAACAGACAGATCAAGCTTGCCCCACTTGAAACCACACTCAGAACATACCTGGCTAGTGGGTTCCCATCGGCTAATAGCCTGAAAAGTTCTGACAAGCTTCTCAGCCTTAGCAGTGCAAAATTCTCTGAACATTCTCCAACCCTGTAAGCTAATGGCTCTCGCAAGCTTGCGGTTTTTTACCATGCCGGAAACGTTGAGATCTTCCAGAACAATTACTGCGTTCTCGCTTACCAATCGAGTAGACAATTTGTGCAAGAAATCCTTGCGAAGATCTGCTATTCGATGATGTAACCGAGCAATTCTGATTCGGGTTTGATGCCAGCGATTAGACCCTTTAAGCTGTCTAGCAAGTTGTTTTTGAAGCTTGCGAATCTGACGATCAAGCCTCGAATAATCAGGACTGCAAACCTTCTCTCCTGTACTTAGCGTTGCAAACGTCTTGATGCCTAAGTCGATACCGATGCTTTGGTTCTCAGCAGCAGTTTCACAAGGTTCAATCTCCACAACAAAGCTCAGGAAATAGCGGTTAGCGCAATCCTTGATTACCGTAACTGAACTAGGCTCAGACGGTAATTCTCTAGACCAGATGGGTTTTACATTACCAATTTTGGCTAGGTAGACTTCATCTCCTTTGATTGAAAATCCGCCAATTCTGAATCTTGCAGATTGTTGGTTTAACTTCTTTTTAAATCTAGGAAAGCCCATCTTAAAGCCTTTGCGCTTGCCCATCCTTGAATCGAAATAGTTTTTAAGGGCTACTCCTAAATCCTGAATCGATTGCTGCAAAGGAATATTTGAGACTTCACTTAACCATGTTCTTTCCTCCCGTTTTTTAGCCTGAGTAATGCAAAGCTTCTGAAGTTCATTTACCGTAGGCAATTTTTCTGAGGCTTTGCAAAGCATCAGTGCATCATTCCAGACCACACGAACGCAACCAAACAGTTTGGCTAACTTGGTTTGCTGCTCATTTGTTGGGTAAAATTAAACTAAGCCAGAGAGTCACCCCTCTGACTTGTCTTCAGAACCGGACGTGAGACTTTCACCTCATCCGGCTCCTCAATGACTTGGCTCTTGTCACGAGTACCTCTTAAACTACCGTCGAAACG
>NZ_JAYGHR010000117.1:0-8092 GCF_034932365.1 Limnoraphis robusta BA-68 BA1
TCTCTGTAAAGAAAAGGAGGATTATTTCAACAGTTTTGATATTTTCTGTTTAAATAGAGCCTAAAACTTGCCCCCCATCAAAGGTTTAGCGATCGCAAAATTTTAGAACGAAACGGCCCTGCCCTTAGAAAGGGGGGCTGGGGGAAGCCAGAGGTGGCTTCGCTTTAATTAGTACGGGGGACTTTAAATCATTTCTCCCCCATTTTAATTCCCCCATTTTAATTCCCCCATTCTAATTCCCCCATTTTAATTCCCCCCTTTCAAAGGGGGGCTAGGGGGGATAAAAGGGGGGCTAGGGGGGATAAAAGGGGGGCTAGGGAGCAAGAAACATGACTAACAAGCATCATGGTATTTCATCTTTGAGGGAAAAATTTGCTATAAAAATTAATCTTTTTGAGGAATGATTTTCCCTAAACTGAGATCATCTAAATCAATTCCCTTCACTCCTTTTTGTTCTAATTGAATGAGTAACCGAGTTAGCTGATACCAAACTAACCCCGCCATTAATACTGTTAAAGGAATAGAAAACGAATAAGAAAACATTGCTGAAAAGGTAAAAACCTGTAAACATGAGGCTAAAAATAGAGCAATTCCGACAGCAATTCCACAAAAGGGAAACAACAATTGAAACCCTCGTAAATTGGCTAATGCGCGAGTTGAACGACTGCTAGACCATTCTTTCAAAAGTTGTTTAAGGGTGGTGATAAAAGCTGTACAAGAGGTAATTCCAGCAAATAAACCCACCACTAAAACAACGTAAGGCGGATCTGACATTTCATACATAATGGTTGTGTTCCCCAAGGTTAATTTACATTTTTTTCCCCTGCGTAAATCACAGGGGATAATGGTTTTTTAAATCCAAATTTGAAAACTTGAGATTTAAACTTGTATTTTATGAACGGTGTTTACTGTTGTCGTAAAGCGGCGACTTGGGCGGTTGAAAAATCGGCGATCGCACCCATAGCAACATCAAATAAACGAGCGGGTTTAATATGATGTCCAACCAAACTCCAGATGCGTTGAACCTCTTCGGTATGAAGGCGATCATCTTCTGTCAAGGCTAAAATCAGTTGACGGCGAAGAAACTCTCCTTCTTCTGACAGTAAATATTGTAAACCCAATTGAGCCGTTGGTAGAATATCAAAAGTCTGATCAGACTGAGCGATCGCTAACATATTCTCCAACCGTTGCCACTTGAATTTACCATCTTTTATTAGTACATCAATCAAGCGCCGACGTAAAGCCGGAGTTTCCCCTTTCAACAGACGTCGGGCGACGTAGGGATAAGCCACATCAACAATTTTGAAACTGGAATTCAGCGTTAAAGCAATTCCTTCTTGAGTCACCAAAGAGCGAATAATCAGGGCAAATTTCGCCGGAACTCGGAAAGGATAATCATACATCAGTTCTGAAAAACTGTCTGTAATCGTCTTGAAATTAAAATCCTGAACACTCTCACCCATTGCATTTCCCAGAACCTTTTCTAAGGCAGGAACAATCGGTAAAATATTAGTTTTGGGTGTGAGAAACCCTAATTTAACAAAGTCTTTTGCTAAATCGTTGTAATCTCGATTAATCAAATGTACAACCGAATCAACTAAGGTTTCTTTCACCTCTTGTTCTAGCTGATCCATCATGCCAAAATCAATAAATGCCATGCGACCATCGGGCATTGCAAATAAATTTCCGGGATGGGGATCGGCGTGGAAGAAACCAAATTCTAGCAGTTGTCTCAAACCGCTTGTGACTCCCACTAAAATCAGATGATCGAGGTCTAAACCAGCCGCTTGAATACTGTCAACATCGGTGAGTTTAAACCCATTAATCCATTCGAGAACGAGGACACGAGTGCTGGTATATTTCCAGTAGATTTCAGGAACTTTTACCGTCGGATCATCGCTAAAATAAGCAGCAAATCGTTCGGCGTTGCGACCTTCATTGATATAGTCTATTTCCTCAAAAAGTTTAACCCCAAACTCATCAACAATCAAGGTCAAATCGTGACCTAAATTGAGCGGTAGCCAAGGGGCAATCCAACCTGCGGCCCATCGCATTAGATATAAATCTAAGGTGAGAATGGGAACTAAATTAGGACGCTGAATTTTGATCGCGACTTCTTCCCCAGTTCGCAAACGGGCGCGATACACTTGACCTAAACTTGCGGCGGCGACAGGTTCGGGAGAAACTTGACTAAAAACGCTGTCAATGTCTCGATCTAACTCTGTTTCTAAAATTACCATCGCCACTTCAGTGTTGAAAGGTGGTAACTGATCCTGAAGTCGGGTTAGTTCCTCTAAAAAGTCTTTGCGAATTAAGTCAGGACGAGTGGAAAGGGCTTGACCCACTTTAATGAATGTCGGGCCGAGATAAGTTAAAATTTCTCGGAGTTGAGTCGCTCGTTCCGGTGTATGTTCAACTTCGGGTCGGCGCCATCGATCCCAAAACAGACCTAAAATAAACCCTGTAAAAAACCAGACTACGGTAATAGCCCGCCAAATAGCCTGCCAGGGACGACGGCGATAATACTGGGCGATCGCTTCTGGGTCATAACACCGTTCAGATGTGAATGGGTGTGGACTCACGCTTTTATTTTTCCTCTTGAACGCTGAATTGTAACTGGGTGGACAGATTGTGCTGTCGTGGATGTTATCTTGTTGTTATCGTTTTGTTAATTAACAGTATACAAAACTACACACCCAGATTGAAAGTAAATTTACTTATTGGCTCAAACAATCCTTGATCGCGTAGATCACAGCGTCTTGTTGAACAGTTGTCAGTTCGGGAAACATAGGCAACGATAACACCTCCTGAGACAGTTGTTCAGCAACGGGAAACTGACCCGCTTGATAGCCTGAATTTTGGTAAAGTGCCTGCAAGTGCAATGGTACTGGATAATAAACCATCGTACTAATTCCCCGTTCGGCTAACTGTGCGCGAACAACATTTCGATCAAAGAGAAAAGAAGAACCATTCTCACCCAGTCTTTGAAGAACTCGAACGGTATACTGATTCCAAACACTTTGTCCGGGAGTCACTTCTTCAGGAAGAATCAAACCCGGAACCGCCCCAAGAAGCTGATGATAGCGTTGAGCGATGCGACAGCGTTGTTCATTCCATTGATCAAGATAACGCAGTTTGACGTTCAAAATTGCCGCTTGTAAGGCATCCAATCGACTGTTAATCCCAACCACTTCAGAATTATACTTGCTCGATTGTCCATGATCTTTAATCATGCGAATTTTAGCAGCGATCGCCCGATTATGGGTTGTCAGGGCGCCGCCATCCCCACAAGCCCCCAGATTTTTAGTCGGGAAGAAGCTAAAACAACCAATATCGCCAATACCCCCAACTTTTTCACCCTCCCAAGTCGCCCCGGTTGCTTGGGCGCAGTCTTCAATGACAGTTAACTGGTGAGTTTTGGCAATCTCCATCAAGCGAGTCATATTCACCGACTGACCAAACAAGTGTACCGGAATAATGGCTTTTGTTTTAGAAGTAATTGCCGCTTCTACCTTGTTAACATCGAGGTTAAAAGTATTTTCATCAATATCGACAAACACCGGAGTCGCCCCCACTGCACTCACGACTTCAGCCGTTGCAATAAAGGTAAAAACGGGAACGATGACTTGATCGTCCGGGCCAATATCAAGGGCGCGGAGAGCGAGAAAAAGGGCATCGGTACCGGAGTTACAGCTAATACAGTCAGAAACCCCAATATATTCACCAAACTGTTGTTCAAACTGTGCAACCTCCGATCCCCCAATATAGTAACCCGAGGCTAACACCTGTTGAACGGCGAGACTGACTTCCGGTGCAATTAATTTGTACTGTTGACTGAGATCAATGGGAGGAATTTTGTTCACGCTCACACCACCTTAAAATGAGAGATTAGTTATCCGTTATCGGTCAATAACCTTGTTAATTCCCTTAGATTTTACAGATTTGGCGTTAGCATTGGGACTAATTGCCATTGCGATCGCAATATCATTTTGGCAACAATTAGGCTTAGAAGGGCAATTTCTCCTGGCTACGTTGCGAACCCTTGTACAGTTAGCCGTTGCGGGTTATGTTTTAGCAGTGGTTCTTGATCCCGATCAACCTAACCCTTGGCTAATTTTAGCCTTTGGGCTGTTGATGTTAACCCTGGTTAGCGTTGTCACCCGCAACCGCATCAGCCAAAAAGTCCCTAAACTTTTCCCTTGGGTTTGGGGGGCGTTGGGGTTGAGTGCGGTGTTAATTGTCGGTTATGCTCAATTATTGGTGATTCAACCGACGCCGTTGTATAGTCCTCAATATCTGATACCGTTATTAGCAGCTATTTTAGGAAATGCCATGAATGCAGCTTCTATAGCCGGAGAACGTTTAGTCACGACGTTAAACCGTTCCCAGATAGAAATTGAAACCCATCTGAGTTTAGGGGCGACTCCGACTGAAGCGGTGAAACTCTACCGGACTGAAGCGATACGGGCGGGGCTACTTCCCACGCTCAACTCAATGACAATTGTCGGAATAGCAACCCTTCCCGGTATTTTAACAGGTCAGTTGCTCGTTGGGGTGAATCCGTTGGATGCCGTGTCCTATCAAATATTGATTCTGTTGGCGATCGCAGTGGCGAATTTAATTGCTACCCTAGTCTTAACTGCGGGCATTTGTCGCCAGTTTTTCAACCCAGAGGCACAATTACAAAAATTTTAACGATCAGCTTGATTTAATCAGATCAGATCGGGTAATCTACAATGCCAGTGATGTTCATTATTGTGGGTTCAAAATGTCAGAATTTTTAGATTTTCTTAAACATCAATATGCCTACGTTGCGATCGGTGAATTTAAACCCGGTAAATTTGATGAAGCCGAACAACTGTTTGAAAAAGCCGTTTCAACTTATACCAAAGGCTTTAAAGGATCTTATCTGTTACAAGAACCCGGAACCGATAAAGGAATTGCCATTATTTTCTGGGAAAATCTAGAAGATATGAATGAAAATCATAGTGATGTCTATGAAGCCATTATGAATGAAATGGCACATCTATTTGCAAAAGCACCCAAAACCTCTTTTTATGAAGTGTGTAGCGAAGTTCATCCTCAAGAATTAGTCTCTGAAGAAAGTTGAGTAGCATTTTCAACAATCTAGAAATCAGTAGGGACGCTGCGGCTTGCCTCCTGAATAAAGGTAAGGTTTAAAGAAGAAAAAACACCAAGACACTAAGGCACAAACAGAGGAAATCTTCGTGTCTTCGTGTCTTTGTGGTCAGTTAACTAGAAAGAAGAAAAAACAGGCTCGACACAGAGACACCAAGTAATAACATCTTCGTGTCTTAGTGGCTTTGTGGTTAATTTCCCCAGTCGCAATGCACGTTACTTGAGGAATTTTACCAGTTGTTCGAGTTTAGACCAAGCGGCACCACTGCTGATAATATCTTGAGCAATAGACAGTCCCGAAACATGATCGCCGATGGGAACAAAACCGCTCACTTGTAAGGCTAAAGACGCATTTAAAGCAACCACATCTTGTTGAGCTTGGGTTGCTTTTCCTTGTAAAACATTTTGCAAGATTTCTGCATTTTCGGCAACTTCTCCGCCTCTTAAAGCCATTATGTCTGCTGAAGTTAACCCCAATTCTTCCGGGTTGATTTCGACTTTTTCCACCTTGTTTTCTGATAATATTGCTAAATCGGTTAAATCTCCTAACCCGGCTTCATCAAGTCGTTCTCGTCCATGTAATACAATTGCTAATTTTAACCCTAATTTTCCGAGGGCTTCGGCAATGGTTTCGAGCAAATTGGGATCATAAACACCCATCACTTGACCCGATGGTTTTAAAGGGTTCACTAACGGCCCTAAAAGGTTAAAAACGGTTCGCACTTTTAAGGTTTTTCTCAGGGGAACAACGGCTTTCATTGCGGGATGCCAACCCGGTGCAAATAGAAAGGTAATTCCGACTTCTGTTAACGCTGAAGTAATTTTTTCAAAAGGTGCATTTAATTGAATTCCGAGCGCTTCTAAAACATCCGCAGAACCCACTTTACTCGAAGCGGAACGGTTCCCATGTTTCGCCACAGGAACTCCCGCCGCCGCCGCTACAAAAGCCACTGCCGTTGAAATATTAAAGGTAGAAGCGCCATCTCCCCCCGTCCCACAAGTATCAATAATTCGATAGGGAGAACTTGGTCTATTGGCCACAATGGTCGAAGAAATAGCCGACTGAGACTGCAATACAGAAGCCATTCCTGCTAATTCTTCTGCGGAGACGCCTTTGGTTTGCAAGGCTATTAAAATTGCACCTGAAAGTGCCGGGGGAATTTCCTCGTTTAACCATCCCTCCATCAACGTTGAGGCTTGGGAAATAGAGAGGGAGTCCCGGTCGAGGAGTTGTTGCAGTAAATTCGGCCAGAAGTTGCTATCTTGGATGGGGGAAGAAATGACAGTCATTCGTAATAATTAATACTCATTGGCATTTTGACAACCTGATGATTAATTGTACCGTTAACGGGGTACTTTTTTTGTGAATAATCTCAATGTTGTGGATGGAAAAAATGTAGGGACGCAAGGCTTGCGCCCAAAATGTGAATAAACCCCCATTTTACCCTATAATATTTGGAGAGGTAATTCTACGAACAAGCGTGAAAACAGACTCGCTTTTTTACCGCATCTTCCAAACGGCTCCGGCTATTTTCTTCGAGCTAATTGGTCAACCCACTCAGGAGGGGTATCAATTTCAATCTGTTGAACTGAAGCAAACCGCTTTCCGTATTGATGGCGTATTTTTACCGCCACCGGAAGCCACAAACCCAACGGTTTATTTTGTAGAAGTTCAGTTTCAAAAAGATCCCTTACTGTATCATCGACTGTTTGCAGAAGTGTTTTTGTTCTTAGCACAAAATCCAACAACAGTAAACTGGCAAGCCGTGGCAATTTATCCTAATATTAGCCTAGAACCTGAAGAAACCCATCTCTACCGAACGCTGTTAGAGAGTTCTCAAGTTCAGCGTATCTATCTGAATGAACTTTCGGGTTCATCGGTTGAGTTGGGCGTTGTAGAATTAATTCTAGAACCCCAGGAAACGGCAGTCAACAAAGCCAAGCAGTTGTTATCTCAGGCTCAACAAGCCACACAACTTCCTGTAGAAGTTATCATGGAATTGATAGAAACGACAATGGTTTATAAGTTTCCACAATTGACTCGTCAGGAGATTATTCAGATGTTGGAATTAGCAACAGACTCCAAGCAAACCCGAGTTTATCAAGAAGGATTAGAAGATGGTAGACGACAAGGATTAGAAGATGGTAGACGACAAGGATTAGAAGATGGTAGACAGCAGGGAGAGCGAGTGCTTATCCTACGTCAACTTGCTCGAAAGTTTAATCAAATCAATCCTCAAATTCGTTCTCAAATTGAATTACTTTCCTTAGAACAATTGGAGATGTTAGCCGAGGTGTTGCTAGATTTTTCATCTTTGCAAGATTTGACAAACTGGTTACAGGAAAATTTAAGGGAATAAAAGGTGCTAGGGTTGACAGTAGAGACTAAAAAAACCCGGTTTCTTCTAAGTATTCCTCGCTCTAGATGATGTGTATTGTCAAATAAACCGGGTTTTTGGCTTCTACCTCTAGGGTTGACAAATTTGAGGATTTGGAGGTTGACGCTGAACTCCCGTTTTTGTTGGGTCATAACCCACTAATATAACGTCTCCTTTCTCATCTCTTATCCAACCCCTCGCCGGAACAATAGTTCTAGAATCAATCGGATGATTATCCCGTTTTTTCGATTGTTGTTGACGACGTTGGGAGGAACGATTAACTGAAGGAGTCACAGGTTCAATCAGAGACAATTCTAACTCGGGAACTGCAAATAAATCTTGAGTTGGGTTGAATGCAATACCGCCTCGTCCAGTAATAATAAATTGACTGTCTCCTCTTTGTTTGCAGGGGTCTTGAGCGATTAATGCAGCAGGGTCAACAACTTCAACTTGAGTTGATTCTGGCGGGTCAAAATTGAGAGTATCATCAATAGAAAGTTCTCCAGCAGCATTAATAATACTATTTTGAGATTGTAAAACTGCTAATTCGGCACTTTCCAAAGGACGAATATTAA
>NZ_JAYGHR010000118.1:0-7296 GCF_034932365.1 Limnoraphis robusta BA-68 BA1
AGTGAGCTGTTCAGGTGATAGTGGTGCCTCTGGTTTTTGTGTTTCTTGTAAAATATCGTTTTTTATTGTCTCGGTTATCTCAAGAACCTGGGACTGTTGACTGGTGGGGGTTTCGGGTGAGACAACCGTTATCTCAATGGGTTGTCTCAAGGGTTGTTTCGGTTCAGGGTTGTCTCGGACACTGTTTTGATTCCTGTAACCTTGAAATTGTTTTCCATCTATCCTTACTCTGTCTTTTATCCACCCGTTCTGCTGTAAGACCTTCTTGATGTTCAGTTCTAAGTCTCTGCGATCTCTAGTGGTGTCAGCCTTAACATCAAGATGTTCTATAATCCATCGGGTTGCAACCTTCTCTTTATCCGATACCAGCTCTAATATTTCATCCTCAAAGGGCAAGGCATCCATGAAACCCTGATTGATTTGTCCTGACTGTTCATCTTCCTCTTGAGTGAGCCACCATTTTTCCCCTTGCTGATAGAGATGAACAGCAGCACCCCAAATCTGATCGCGGTGTTCTTTCAACCATTCAATATCAGCAGGTTTTTGAACTTCTATTAACCAAAAGCGTCGGTTTCCGGTTCTATCCCGCAAGAAATCATCTGAGTTTGTTGTTCCCAAAAGGATGGCACGTCGCTCGTTTTTCGTGTAGCTTCGTCCGTATGGATGGCGCATCCAGTCAATGGACGTTGACATAAATTGCTTAACTTGATCAGCGTCTTTTTTTGTGGTGATTTTACCAATCTCACTTAATTCACAACCCCATCCTCTCCTCATTTTTGTGACTTCATCTTTGTTGGTGATGTCGCCCACATCCTCACAGTAATGTTCCTCACTAAACAGGGTTTTCCATGTAGTTGACTTAAACATTCCCTGTTTGGGGCTATACAAAACTGTGGCTGTATCACACTTGCAACCAGGTTTATAAGTTCTTGCTACTCCTCCAATTAGTGTCTTTTTAAGCATTGCTTGAGCGATGGGTTCTGAATTCCCAAATAGAACTTCTGCCAGATTGTCTAGAATGCTTGTGTCGCTGTATTGTTGAGCGCATTGGTCTAAATAATCCCTTACGGGGTCGTAGGAATTTTCTTTAGCAATTTCTACGACTATTCCCTCAACAATTTTTCCTGTGCCTTCAATCCCGAGTCCAAGGTATCGAGAAAGGCTAACGTCTAGATAATCTAGTTCAAAGCGTTGTCCTTTGATGCCTAATTCTTCACTGAAAATCTCAAGTTCTCTACTCCGTTCATTGAACCTCAGTTGATCACCTATTAACTGTCTAGCTCTGTCAAGTTCCATTGCTATTTTAATGGCTTTATTGTCTTTGCCTTTGACATTACTGACTGGTAGTTCTAAGGGTTGATTTTGTGGTTGTGAGGTGATGAGTCTTGCAGTTTGCTCTAACTGTTTAACCCGTTGGTCGGGTGTCAGTTCAACCTGTTTAATCCAGTCGGCAATATCACCCTTTTCTGGCATCTCTGACCACAGTTCAACCCGGTTAACGGTTGCAATCAGAAAGTCTATTTGTTGGGCTGCTTTGATGATTTTCTCTGCTTTATTGGTTCCGGCTTCATCGAGGTCTGGAAAGTAGAAAAGTCCTTTAACTCCTGAGCGTTTGAGTGTCAGCAGGTCAGCTAGTATGTCATCAAGCGTCCAGCTTCCCCCTTGCCAGGTGATGGCAACAATCTGATTCTCACGGGCTGCCTCAACGCATTTTTCACCCTCAACGCCTAACACCCATTTGCCTTTGCCATAACGGATAGCCTCGTTAATCCGGTAAGCATTCCAAGGTAAGTCACCCTTGCCTGTTACCATCTCGGTGTCTTGTTGGTGATAGGGTAGGACTTTTTTACCAAGTCGCTCACCACTTCCCTCAAACTGCTCAAGGCGTCTGACTTCCTGTCCAGATGCGTAGGGATAGACGGTGATAACTTGATTGCCTTTGGTGACGGGTTGAGGAATTTTAGGCAGTTCGGCTAGCCTTGCCAGTTCAACAGTTGGTAGTGGCTTTTGCCGTGAGCTAGGACGTGATGAACTGGGGTGATAGGAGTGACCGTTGAGATATTCGCGGTGTTCTCTCTCTTTTGCCGTCAGCATCTTAGCAATCAGCTTGGTATCTCCACAAGTCCAGCACTGATATTTTCCGGTTTTCTGATCAATGCTAAGGTTGTGGCTGTCACAGGCAGGGCAATGATACTTACCTTTTTCCTTAGCAGGTTCTAGATCGTCTAGATAGTTACGGATATCAAACTCAGAGGCAACCATTAGCGATCACCTCCTTTTTCTATGCGTTGTAGGTTTACAGATTGTTTGGCAGACAGCTTGAATTCTTTGCCGTCTCTGTTGCAGACTTTCCACTGACGGTCTAAGTCACGGATGAAGATTCTATCCCAACCCGTCAACGGTGACTTTAGCAGTTGGTCTAATCTCTGCCTGTACTGGCAGTGATTTTCAGAATGTGTAGATTTTTTGAGGTCTGATGTGTTATAGTGGTATTGCATTACAAGAATTGGTAGATAGACCGCTTTCCAGACCTCAATTACGGAAAGCGGTCTATTTACTGTGAAGAACCCCTATGAGGTAAGCAGTCAGCGAGGCGATATACTGCAACGTCGCTAAGAAGACCTTAATCTTCTCCGTCCCCCTTCAGTGCGCTACCTCTGTTATTGTCACGCCCACTGCGTCAGGGTAGTTAGCTGGGTTAAGCTATCCCTACTTTCTCTAGCCAGGCTAGTTTCTTGAATAGCACACGCTGTGATTCTTCACTGTGTTAAATAGTAGACTAATAATCCGCTTTTTTCAACCGTTTTGGTATTGGTTGAGGATCCGTTTTAGGGACTGGAAAGATTTGTACTGTGATGGTTCTGCAATCTATGTGTATCGCTTAGAAAGCTTTTACACCAGGCTTTTAACGCTGCTTGTATAGGTTTATACAGCGTCGAACAAAGCGTAGGGTTTCCTTCAACGTGATCCTTCTTATACACGCTTGAGTGTTGTTAACACGGAGAGATTAACCCATAACTCAGTCCTAGTCAGTGTTTGACTCATCTCATTAGTGCTTAACTCAAGCGTCCTCTCTATCCGTCAACCTGACCTCAAATCGGTGTTTAACCGAGTTAACGTCAACCTTCAGTTCAGCCTCAATATAAGTCCGTTGACATTGGCTGTTACTTTCGTTGTTGTGGGGATGATCAGAGACTTCTAACAATTTGATAACATTAGCACTGGCTAACAGGTGAAGAAAGGCTTTCCAGTTTTCAATCTCTTGAGCAGTTGCCATCAGTCGGATTTTGGTGGTCATGGTGTCTCCTAGAGCGGGGTAGATTGTTTGCGATCGGGTTGAGTTTGAGCAAGTCTTTATGGTTTTGAGCATTCCAGAGGGGGTAGTTGTCAACCCAAAGCCAGTATTGAATATTTAAGTCACCGTTTGAGTCTGTGCTGATAATGTAGGATTCAACCTCAGCTAAAACAATTTGACCAAAGCATTCAAACAAAACTTCTTGACCAATAGAAAAGACTGGGTAGCCCAAAGCGTCTGCAATATTGTTTTCTACCCAGTCCCAAAACTGTTGCTGTGAGAGCATAACTAAAACAGTTCGTTGGGAAGATAGATGTAAGGTTCTGATGATTTAGGTAAACCTTCTTGCTCTATCTCTAATTCCTTCAAAACTTCATTACGCAAATCTAAAGGAAGTTGTTTGAATAGTCTCTTTATTTCCTTCTTCTTGTCTCCAAAAGTTTGATTCTGGTCAAAGTCGTAATCAATGTCTGTCATCATATCCCCCTAATGATCTCTCAAATCCTGAATTGACCAACTGTGTGAAATGTAATAATAAAAGCCTTTCTTGAAGTTAGCTAGGGCTATGTCATCATACTTTGGATTGTGAAGACAACGCCAGCAACAAAAGGCATGGCGAAAGTATTTTGAACCGCAGATTAAGTTGTCAAGAATGATGTTTGGATGATAGCAAAATCTTAGTAGTCTCATTCAACCTCCAAGTAGTTAGTATGGTCTTTCTTGAGTTGCTCAGTAATCTGATGTATAAGCAAGGGGTCAAGCGACCCCCTATAAACTGCTTAGTTGTTGTCGTGTTCGTCTACTAACTTAGGTTCAATAACCTCTGAGAGAACAGGCGACGCTTCAACTACGGATGACTGCTCAACAGTAGGCTCTGACTGTCGATTGCCTCTGTTGAAGAATTGCTCAATCTGGGTTAACAAATCATACTGGATTTCTTCGGTCTGACTTGTTTCCTGAGCCGTGATAAAATCGGTCAACACGTTCAATTCACTGTCTACCCGTTGCCGTTCACTGATGGCGATGGGTTTGTTTTTGTGGTTAGTATCATAAGCTAGGATGCTACACCCGAGCGCGGTCGAGGATGCGACTGTTTTCAACAAAATGTCAAGCTTTGGTGACAATGAGAGAACGGATAACAGTCCAGTACAACCAAGCCAGAAACTCACCCGTCTATCAATCCTTTCAGGTATAGAAATTAGAGCCATGCTAGGTTCAGTCCTGTGATTGCTGCAATCACCACAAAAGCAGTCTTGACTTGATGAAATCTGCTCTTGTTTGACTCAGCATAGTAGACAAGCAGTCCCCCAATAATGATGGTTTTTGCAAGCAGTAAAACTACTAACAACCACTGCCACCAAATCAGGTTGGGCTGAATCAATCGGGCTACCAGTAAGGCAATATTAAATGATGCCAAACTGAGGGCTATTAAGTCAGCGTAACGGGTACTAAGCATAGAGCGTTTCCTTCAACTGATTGACCTTTTCTCGGCGCAGCTGGAACCGTTCATCAATGCGTCCGATTAATGCTTCTCCCTTAACCTGAGAAAGTGATAGCCGTTGGTTCTGTTCATGCAGTCCGGGTTTGAGTTTTCCGTTGAGATATTCTCCGGTTTTAATCTCGCCATCCCGTGCATCCAGTATTTTTCCCAGTCGTTGACGCTTGTGACTTTCTTCTGATTTGTAAATGCGTTTAACTGACTCCAAACTGTCGGTGTCAGCACTGAACTTTCCCCGTTGCAAGGTGACTTGTTCTTTCAGTTCTTTGGCTTGCAGTTTGGCGGCTTCTACTTCCTCTGGTGTGAGGCGTTCAATCCCGGTGAAATTTCCTCGGTAGTGTTCAGCAAAGTTGTACTGATTGTTGCTGATTGGGGGCGCTGTGTTGGCACTCTGGAGAATGCTTTCAGCTTCACTCATGGACTGTGAACCGATTGACTTGTTCTGTTTCTTACCTAGTCCAAACATCTAATCAATCTCCTTAACGATTGCCGAAACTTTTGCAAAACTGACAGCTAGATTTTCATCCCAAACTTCCGTCTTAGCGTACATTTGAGCCACTTTATCAATGTGCTGAGATGCTAGCTGATTAACCGGGATTGAGGCGGCTTTTGCCCAGAGCCAGAGGATGAGCATAAAGCTATTTCCGAGTAGAAAGTTAATCATTTGAAGCCTCCTAAGAGTTAGCAAGGATAGCTTGCATCAACAGCTTTAATTTTCCGTTGTTGAAGGTGAAAACCTCTCCAGCTAACAGAGACAGGTCAGGAGATAGCCCTGAGATGTGATGGGGTTTTCCGTTGAGTTGTAAGGCACAAAATAACAGCAATTGGTTTTTCTGTGCATCTGTCAGCTTCTCAAAGAATGACCCGCAAACTGTCTCAAGAGTGGGACTTTCAACCCAGAATCCTAATGGCTTAGGCACTTTGGTTTCCTCCGAATGAACGCTTGAGAATTTCCTCAGCAGTCGTTGTGAAACCTTCAGTCAAGGGAGTAAACATTCGGTGTGCGAGTTCAGCTCCAAGCAATTTATTCTGAACTCCGACTTCATCAGCCATTATCGTCAGTTGCGATCGCAAATTGTTGATGGTTTGATGAGCATCTGGGACGGGTGCAAGTTCGGGTTGGTAGGGTTCAACTGGGACTAGACTGGTAATTTGGTCATCACCTTCACGGACATGGTTTTGCCATTCCTCATAAGTCATGTCAGCGCCCCGACCTCCATGACCTCCACAGTGATAAAGGTAGTCTTGCAAGTAGTGCATTCCCTCCTCTGTCAAGAACTCCTCACCAGATTCAGAGTCCTGCACAAAGAGATCGCCTTTCCATGTGACAGTCTCACGGATACGGGAGAGAGGGGATTTTCCATCGACCCGTTTAAGGTGACGTTCGGACAAACCAGTTTCCTCAGCAATTTGGGAAAACGTGTACATACGATTACTCCGTTGTTTTAAGTTTTCTAGGTGCAGAACACATAGGTTAATGTGCTATGTGTAAAGTCTAGTGGTACTAATCGAATAATGTCAAGTACCTAAAAGAACTAATTAGTACCAATAGGCTGTCAATAGACTAAAAAACTCCCCCAGAAGTACCATAGAGACAACAGATAGAACTAAGCGATGCCTAAGAAAGTGGGAGTCACATTACCAGATGGAATCTTTGATATTTTGGAGAGTCGCGCAGAGTCCTATGGCCAGACCCCTACTGGTCTTGCTGCTTTTCTTCTCCAATACTGCATTGTCAACAATGTCGGGTTTATTGATGCGCCCGAACTAAAAGAGACTATCTCAATCCAGTTTTTGCAATCTTTAGCATCTGGCAACATTCCGTCAGACGAGGAATTGATCAAACTATCAACAAGGTTGGGCATCTCCTATGAGGTACTTGCCAGATTGCGGGATGCCTGCAAGGAGCGATCGCATCCTTACTATCCTAAAAATCCAGAAAGTTAGGGGAGTAACTGACGCTGGAATGCGATCGCCCACCTGTTAACCTAAGAACAGTTCTTTCCAATTGCTTTCTCCAGTAAGGAAGGGTGTGATGCTAGCCCCTAGCCGTCATGGTTAGGGGTTTTACTTTGAGGTGTCTACTGGGTGTATACAGGTGTCTACAGTAGGTGTATACAGGTGTCTACAGGTGTATACAGTAGGTGTATACAGGTGTCTACTGGCTGTATACAGGTGTCTACTGGGTGTATACAGGTGTTTACAGTAGGTGTCTACAGTGTCAACACTATCTGTCAACTGGTGTCTACACTCTACTAACAGGTAGACTAGATTAAAACATCATTGGCCATGCTAAAAGATTTAAGTTACGCCGCCTTCGGATTGTTGGTGATGATTCAGAAAAAGTTTAGCGATCGCCCATTCCTTCTAAAAGAGGTTCTCAATCGGGGTGAGTCAGCCAGTTCAACTAAGAGATTATTGAGAGAACTGGTAGATACAGGTTTTCTCTCATCCGGTCAACTCAGACAATCAGCAACAGGTTATTTCTCAGTTCCAAGTTACC
>NZ_JAYGHR010000119.1:0-7253 GCF_034932365.1 Limnoraphis robusta BA-68 BA1
CGCCTCCCGAGAGACTGATCTCTGCTTAAGTGGGGAAACCCAGTTGAGTAAGTCAACTCGACGAAAGAGGAAACCCAAACAGTGATGTTTGGAATCTCCGTCGTTTACGGCGGAGAGGATGTCAAAAACTTCTAAAAATGCGACCCTGATCAGGTTAATCTTGATGATGTAGGTAAGAAGCAAATTTGAGGAGACTGGTTTGGAACGCACATTTATCGCCATCAAACCCGACGGTGTTCAACGCCGCCTCGTGGGTGAAATTATTAGCCGCTTTGAGGAGAAGGGATTTACTCTTGTTGGTTTAAAACTGATGAGTGTGAGTCGAGAACTAGCCGAAAATCACTATGATGTTCACAGAGGGAAGCCCTTTTTTGATGGTCTTGTGAAGTTTATCACCTCTGGCCCTCTCGTGGCGATGGTCTGGGAAGGTGACGGTGTTGTAGCGGCGGCTCGTAAAATGATTGGTGCAACCAACCCACTGACGGCAGAACCTGGTACAATTCGGGGTGATTATGCGGTCAGTATTGGTCGCAACCTGATTCATGGTTCTGATGCAGTCGAGACAGCTCAACGGGAGATCAGCCTGTGGTTCAAAGAAGAAGAACTCAGCGCTTGGGAACCGAGCATTATGTCTTGGCTCGTTGAGTAATTAACAAGAAATTAGGGGATTTCAGGGATTGAAAATTAACTCATCAATCCCTTCTTTCCCTAAAGTCAAAGCTATTCCATACTTCGGGAAACTCGGCGCTCAGAAAATCCCCAAACAAATAGCCCAACCGTTATGACAATCAACAACCATTCTGGGGGAACATAGAGAGGATTGACCACTCGAAACAGTAGCCGCAGTCCCACTAAACCAACGGTTAGATAACCTGCGGTTTCTAAATGGCTGTATTCTTTGAGCCAACGGATAAATAATCCTGCTAGAAATCTCAAAGCAATAATACCAAGCGAAGCACCGACGATCACCAACCAAGTTTCATCTGCAACAGCGATCGCTGCGGTGACACTATCAAGAGAAAAGGCTAAATCCGTCATGGCGATCAAAGGAATGACTTGCCAGAGTGAAGAGAAGCGTTTGCTACCGGATGATTCATCCTCGTCTTCTTTGGTAAAGTATTGAAACACCAACCACAATAGATATAATGCCCCAATTAGCTCAAATTGCCAAAACTGGATCACCCAAGTCGCAGCAATAATCAGAGCGATTCGTAAAACAAAAGCTAATATTAAACCGATGTTGAGAGCTTTACGCTGGAGTCTCTTGTCTTCTAAGCTACCAGCAATTGAAGCGAGTGCAATCGCATTGTCAGCCGATAGCACTGCCTCTAGAGCAACCAGAATAAACAGCAGAAAGAATACATTAAGACCCACTTCGGGCGAAGAAACTTCTAACACTTGATGCCACATTTACGATGTTATTGATTCTATGATACTATGTATTTTTTTTTACAACGGGTAAACCTAGACCACTTCCAAAGCTGGCACTTTTCCCCATCGGGGGAGCGTGAACATCTTAAACTCCAGAAGCCATCAATCCCCATTTACCCCAGACAAATGAGAACACACTTCAATAATCTTAACGTAAGTTGCTGAAAATTTACAAACCCGGGTTAAGCTCAAGAATCCCCATAGGTTTTACCAAGACCGGGTAGAAAATTTGTTTAAACTTGTTACAAACTCTTCCCAAAATGCTCAATATAGCTGAAATTTGTGAACAATCGACCTCTAGAATTAGGAGTTTTTTAACGATGGCTCTATCAGATACTCAAGTCTTGGTTGCTTTGGTGATTGCTTTGTTTCCGGGAATCATGGCTTTCCGCTTGGCAACTGAACTGTACAAGTAAGTCTCGTCAATTGATATCCCTGAAACATTAAGGCTTCTGTGTGTCACACCCAAGCCCAGGAGTTCAGGGATTAAGCTGTTCTCGACCGTTAAACTGAGCTAGACCCCTATCCGTGCTGAACCAGCAATTGCTCTAACTCACCTCGTTTAACAGTCGAGACGGTTTTTGTTTGACTAAGTGAACACAGAATACTCAGTTCTTTTATTTGTATGCTTAACTGGTATTGAGGAACCTAGAGGTTGACCTCCGGAGACTCGTAAAAGTTTATACCGTTATAGAGAAAGAATATGCAAGCGATTCAGCCCGTTACTCCGGTTAAACCCCCAGTTCAACTACGGAGTCGCCGCTTCAATCATCAAGTCGTACAACAACGACGTTCTCAACGTCACCGAGCGCACGCGATCGAAGCCAGTGTGAAGTTGGTGACAAACGTCTTACTCTCAGCTTGTGTCGTTTCTGCTTTAGTGCAGATTCTGCCCTACTATCGTTCGGCCGAAGAAAAGCTTAGTCAGATTCAATCTGAAGTTAAGTTAACCCGAGAGCGAGTAGGCGCAGAGCAAGCCGATTTCCATCGGCATTTCGATCCTCAACAAACGGCCAGTATCATGCAGGAGTATAGCAATAGAGTTGCACCCGGACAGCGACAGGTGATTTGGCTAGAAGATTTTACCGTCGAGCAAACAGAGTCGGCTAACTCTCCTGAATATGCAGGGTTACATTAAACAGTGAACAGTTATCAGTTATCAGTGACCCAACGGGATAGGCAGTTGCTCCTTGATGGAAACCACCAAGACCGCACTGCCTCACCAGTTTTTACAGTTATCAGTTATTACCTGTTCACTGGTCACTGGTGACTAACTAGGAAGCGTCTGCTAGGGCAAACTGAGAAACCAATAGATCAACAGCAGCTTGATACTGAGGATCAGCTTCAGTGGCGATCTGACTTCGGGTTAAAGCTTTGGTCGGCACAATTTGATCCGGCTTAATCCCGAGTTTGTTAATATCATGGTGAGCTGGGGTTTCGTACTTGGCAACCGTTACCGCCAATCCCGAACCATCTGGCAAATCAAACAGCGATTGAATTAACCCTTTACCAAAGGTCTTTTCACCCACCAGTTGAGCGCGAAGGTTGTCTTGCAAGGCTCCGGCGAGAATTTCACTCGCACTGGCTGTTCCTTGATTGACTAATACCACCAAAGGGTCTTGGGTGAGTGATGAACCCACAGCATCAAAACTTCCTAAAACCCCCTGACGATTGACTGTATAAACGATTGTTCCTTCTTCGAGCCACAATCGGGCAATTTCAACACCCGCTTGCAAGAGTCCACCCGGATTGTTTCGCAGATCGAGAATATAAGCTTTCGCCCCTTGACGGTTTAAAGTTTGAATCGCATTCGCGACTTCTTCCGTCGCATTGGCGCTAAACTGACTGAGGCGAATGTAACCAATCGGAACCGCCGACGACTTAGAATGCAGTTGTGCAAATACCGGATTGAGAGCAATCCGATCACGTTGGAGTTCGATCTCCTCTATTTTATGGGTATCAAACCGTTCAACCGTTAGCCTCACCGTCGAACCAATTGGCCCACGCATATGGGTTGCGGCTTCATCGAGAGTCAGTTCAGCCGTCGAGAAGTCATCAATTTTGAGAATGCGATCGCGAGGTTGAATTCCCACTTGAGCCGCCGGAGAACCGTCAATCGGAGCAATAACCGTTAACTGTCCGGTTTCAGCATCAAGAGCAATTTGCAATCCCACCCCTGTTAGTTCTCCCGAGGTACTCACCTGTAAGCTGCGATACTGATTGGGTTTGAGTAAACGGGTAAAGGGATCGTCCAAACTCGCCAGCATCTTCTCGATGGCTTGATAAGTTTCTTCTCTATTTTCTAACGGTTGACGAATTGCTTTTTCGCGAATGAACCACCAGTTTTGATGGTTAAAAGTTTCATCGACGTAGGCTCGGTTGACAATACGCCATGTTTCACTGATCAGCTTTTGTTCATCCGTGATTGCCAATGCAGGCGCAGTCCATCCTCCGACAATTACGGTTAGTTGCAGAACAATGACCAGTACAATCTGAAAAACTCTTTTGTGCATATTACCTAACTTTAAGGTTTTCCTGGACTTTTGGGCAAGCTGTTCTCAGAAATGGAGCTAGTGGCTCTATCGACTGAGACAGCAATGATGTACAGATTGGCATACAACGGCTTTAGCGTGATTAACCCCTGTTTGAGACCACTTGATTCTTGATGGTTTTGTGAAATTATAGTTAAAGTTATGTTACATTTTTGAAGGATGGGTAAATAACTGAGGGCAATCTGCTTGCCAGCTCAGAGGAGTTGTACCATTATCTCAGTCACTCTTGTAAACTGAATATTAATCCTTTAGTGATTCTGAGATTTAGTAGTCTCTATGCTAGCTTAGAAGATCTAAAGTAGTAGAGAGTCAAGTGGAGCGGTTCCACAGACTTCGGAAACCTCGCCTGTGATCGACCGCGCTAAGTCGAAACAAGCTTTGAGCTTGAATTCATCTCAGTTCGCGCCGAAAACCTTAGAATCGAAAGTTGTGAGGTTTAGGTCTCCCACGTCTCTCTACGAGTAGGCAGTGGGAGGAGGTGAATCACCCAATCCAGACAGCAATTCATTTTTAGGAATTCTAGCTTCATGTTCTCAAAGGAAATAGAAGAATCAAAAGCATTTCAGTGGTTTAACGAGCGTCTAGAAATCCAGGCGCTCGCAGATGACATTACCACCAAGTACGTTCCTCCCCACGTCAACATTTTCTATTGTCTGGGCGGAATCACGCTGGTCTGTTTCTTGATCCAGTTTGCAACTGGATTTGCGATGACCTTCTACTACAGACCGACGGTAACAGAAGCTTTCACTTCTGTACAATACATCATGACGGAAGTCAACTTCGGTTGGCTGATTCGTTCCATCCATCGCTGGTCTGCCAGTATGATGGTGCTGATGATGATTCTCCACGTTTTCCGCGTTTACCTGACAGGCGGTTTCAAAAAGCCTCGTGAACTCACCTGGGTTACAGGTGTTGTTTTGGCTGTGATCACCGTTTCCTTTGGGGTAACTGGATATTCTCTCCCTTGGGATCAGGTGGGATATTGGGCGGTTAAAATTGTATCTGGGGTACCGGAAGCGATTCCAATCGTTGGTTCTACTTTGGTTGAATTGATGCGTGGAGGTTCAGCAGTTGGACAAGCAACCTTAAGCCGCTTCTACACCTTACATACCTTTGTATTGCCTTGGCTGATTGCTGTGTTCATGTTAATGCACTTCTTAATGATCCGTAAGCAAGGCATCTCAGGCCCGTTGTAAGGTGAAGTAGAGTAGTTTTTGCTACACTAATCAGCATCACTCAAAACCATAATTAGAACCATTAGTGACCGAATTACTTGAGAAAGGAGACTCAGTATAACGATGTCAACATTAAAGAAACCGGATCTCAGTGATCCAGTATTACGCGAGAAACTTGCCAAGGGTATGGGCCATAACTACTATGGTGAACCCGCATGGCCGAATGACCTACTCTATACCTTCCCGGTGGTAATTGTCGGCACCTTTGCTTTAATTGTCGGTTTAGCTGTACTTGATCCGGCGATGATTGGTGAACCGGCTGATCCGTTTGCGACGCCTTTGGAAATCCTCCCCGAATGGTATCTGTGGCCCTCCTTCCAAATGCTGCGGGTTGTCCCCAACAAATTGTTAGGAATCACCCTGATGTCTGCCATTCCTCTGGGTTTGATTCTGGTTCCTTTCATTGAAAATGTTAACAAGTTCCAAAACCCCTTCCGTCGTCCTGTCGCAACTGCTATTTTCCTGTTTGGAACATTTGCAACCCTGTGGTTAGGTATCGGAGCGACTTTCCCAATTGATAAGTCTCTGACCTTGGGCTTGTTCTAAGCTTTAGCATTCTCTAAATCTTGTAACGTATTTAGATACCTGTGGGTTTCAATGTAGGCTGTACAAGAGTCTATCAGTGAAACTTTCACAGGTATCAATATTTTTATGTTTTTTTGATGCCAATAAACCCAGTATTTGCTGTAATAGAGTAAAAAAGAGTTGTATTAGCACGATAATCACAAAACTTGGACAAGAAAATAGATATCAACCCCCCGTTCTTGTGGTGCTTCCTGGAAATATTCTCTTGTGAAGGAGGCATTCAGTCCTATGTTAAAGATATTTTAGATGCTTACCTAGAGCTGATTGAACCTCGGGGAAAGTTTGATACCCCTTCCAACTTCCAAAGTGAAATCTTACTGTTGCGAGATGCTCCTGGATGCCCAAACCCCTATGAAAACAGCAATATTAAGTTTCATTATCTCAAAACGAAAGTCCCGACCCTCGGACGCATTCGACTCGCCTTAACCCTTTTGGGATGTTTACTGACAAACCGTCCTCAACGGGTGTTCTGTGGTCATATTAATTTAGCGCGTGTCGTCCAAGTGATTTGTCAACCCTTTGGAGTCCCCTACACCGTACTCACCTACGGAAAAGAAGTCTGGGAACCGCTTCCCCTCAAATATCGGAACGCCCTGCAAAAAGCCGACGAAATTTGGACAATTAGCCGCTATAGTCGAGATCGAGCCTGCCAAGCCAATCAACTCAACCCAGAAAAATTTAGACTGTTACCCTGCATGGTCGATGGCGATCGCTTTACTCCCGGTGCAAAACCGCCCCACCTGATCGAAAAATATGCTTTACACCATGCCAAAATCTTAATGACCGTTGCGCGTTTATGGTCGGGAGATATCTATAAAGGCGTAGATGTTACGATTAGAGCCTTACCACAGATTTCCCAAGCGATCAAAAATGTTAAGTATTTAGTGATCGGACGAGGAGACGACCAACCGCGTTTAGCGAAGTTAGCCGAAGAATTAGGCGTTGCAGATCAGGTAATTTTTGCAGGATTTGTCCCGACTGAAGACTTAGTAGAACATTATCGCGTTGCCGATGCCTATATCATGCCATCTCAAGAAGGATTTGGTATCGTGTACTTAGAAGCGATGGCTTGTGGCATTCCGGTTTTGTCGGGTGATGCGGACGGTTCGGCTGATCCCTTGCAAGACGGAAACTTAGGATGGCAAGTGCCTCACCGAGATGCCGATGCGGTCGCCAAAGCTTGTATTGAAATTTTGCAAGCGGAAGACCAACGTTGTCAGGGTGAATGGTTACGACAACAAAGTTTAGAACAGTTTGGTCAAGAAGCCTTTCGGGTGCAACTCCAAAAACTGCTGAATTTGTCAGTAGTATCATAGAAGAAAGGGTCAGCTTCTCCCGTTAAATCGAAGATTATAACGGGAGCTTGCGGAGAAACACTGGACTCCAAGCAGTGAGCAAGCTGAATAGCCCACTGAGTTCTTTGACGTTACACACTTCCTTGTGCCACACC
>NZ_JAYGHR010000120.1:0-6402 GCF_034932365.1 Limnoraphis robusta BA-68 BA1
GGGCAGATTACCCGTTAATAGGTGCTAGGTGGAAGTCCAGTGATGGATGTAGCCAAGGCACACTAACAGACCGAGGGCTTGACCTCTGTTACTCTACTTCTGATTTCTCTATGCAGTCTTTTGGGTTTTGTTTTGATCATTAACCTCTTTCTGAATTTTCAGAGAGAGGTTTTAACATTGTTAGTGATCTAGGCAGCTCAGATAGAAAGTGTCAGGATAGAAATAGAAATTTGAGCAGTATAATCTGTGATTGGCAATGAGTTCAGATTTAGTTCCACCTACCTATCCGAGAGTTCCAACCTGGCGTCGCACTGCGGCTTTGGGGACTGATATATTCATCGTGGGGTTGCTCAGTTCACTGATTGGTTCTAATGGAGTTTTGAGATTTTTTCTGTTTATTTTGTTTTGGTTCAGCTTGCGAGTGTTTTTAGTCGCCAAAAATAAAGGGCAAAGTTTGGGACGTTGGGCTTTTGATCAAACAGTAATTGACCCCCGATATAACAAAACTCCTGGAATCTTGGAATTATCCAGGCGAGAGGCTGTGATAGGCGTAAGTGTATTTTTAGCCTTATTGGGACTGGGTGGTGTTGTTTCGGGTAATGCAGGAATTTTGTTATTTTGGATTCCCATCGCTGTAGACTGTGGTCTAGTTTTGTTTGATACAACTCGCAACCCACAGACCTTTCATGATCGCCTCGGGAGAACTCTTGTTGTCGGAACTCAACGAGGCTACTCTCTCGATATTAAGATTCGCCACTGGGTTGACAAAATCAAAAAAGATATGAAATAATTACTATTTGTGCTTAAATAAACTAAACAGAGATTTTATAGGATCATGGCTAAAGGTGTTCGGATTATCATCACGTTAGAATGTACAGAGTGTCGGACAAACCCAGATAAACGCTCAAAAGGGGTTTCTCGATACACAACAGCTAAAAACCGTCGGAATACATCATCACGACTTGAACTTAAGAAGTTCTGCACTCACTGTAACAAGCACACTGTCCATAAAGAAATTAAGTAGTAACTATCAACAGAAGAAAAAACCAAACTAACGACAAACTGACCAATTTTAGGACAAGGAACAAAAAACAATGAGCTACTTTCGTCGCCAGGTTTCACCCATTGACCCCAAAACTCCAATAGATTACAAAAACATTGAGTTACTGCGTAAGTTTGTGACAGAGCGAGGAAAAATTCTTCCTCGTCGAATTACAGGTTTAACTTGTAAACAGCAACGAGACCTGACAAAAGCAATCAAACAAGCTAGAATTTTAGCCATGTTGCCCTTCGTAAACAAAGAAGGCTAAGAGAATTGGTGGAAAAGGGAACTCTGATCGAATTTAGAGTACACGGAGAGCGTCGTCTTGCCGTTGCTGATCGTCCTGAAGGAAAAAAGCACTGGATTGTTATAGATGAGCAAGGAAACTCTCATACGATTCATCCTCGACAAATCACTTATGAACTAGTCGGGGAAACCTACAAACCATCGGATCTATCAATCTTCGTTGAAGACTTACAGCCTTATATCGATCCTTCTAGTCTGGAGGTGGCTTGGGAAATTTTGGTTGAGCAGGGAGAAACGGTCAATCCCCAAGAAATGGCAATGCTGCTATTCTCCGCTAAAGATCCTCACCAATGCTATGCAAGTCATCTCCTACTTTGTGATGATAAGCTTTACTTCAAACAAAAGGGTGATCGCTACGAACCTCGTTCGCCTAATCAAGTCGCAGAAATTAAACATCAGCAACAGGTTGAGCAGCAACGACAACAAGAAACCCAAGAATTTTGGAATCGTGTCAAGCAGCGCCTAGCGGGAACGCCTGTCGAATGGCAGAACAGTGACCGACATCGCTTGGACGCTTTAGAGCGTTTGGCTTTAAACGGAGAAGAAGCCTCTCATGCGACTTCAGCCTTTGAAACTTTAGCCACCTTGGAGCGTCCTCAAACGGCCAGTGCCGCTTTTGAGGTTTTGGTGGATTTGGGGATTTGGAGTTCGCACGAGAATTTATCGCTACGTCGCACTCAAATTCCCACACAGTTTCCTATGCAGGTACTTGAAGTGGCTCAACAGTGTCTAAATTCTCAGCCGCCCGATCCCGATTCTAACCGTCTTGATCTCACGGCTCTCAAAGTGTACACGATCGACGATGAGAGTACCCGTGAGATTGATGATGGTTTGAGTGTAGAATTCATGGAGGATGGTCAGCAGCGATTATGGATTCACATTGCCGATCCCACTCGTTTGCTGTCTCCTGGAGATCCACTCGATCTCGAAGCCCGACGACGTACCACAACAGTCTATTTGCCGACGGGTATTATTCCTATGTTCCCCTCTGAACTCGCCACTGGCCCTATGAGCTTAGTCGAGGGAAAACTGTGCTGTGCTTTAAGCTTTGGCGTGATTTTAGATGAAAACGGCCAGGTCAAAGATTATAGTATTCACGCGAGTACAATTAAGCCGACCTACCGCCTCACCTATGATGATGTTGACGAGATGCTACAATTGGCCATCACAGCCGAACCCGAGATAGAAGCACTGGCGACTTGGGCTAAACGGCGTAAGCAATGGCGAGACTCTCAAGGGGCAATCAGTATTTATATGCCCGAGTGTTTAATTAAAGTCGAGGGAGACGAGATCATCATTAAGGTGCTAGAAGATTCCCCTTCTCGCCAAATTGTTGCTGAGATGATGATTTTAGCAGGTGAAGTCGCTGCCCGTTATGGTCAAACTCATCATTTAGCGTTACCCTATCGCAGTCAACCCCAACCTGACTTACCGCCTGCCGAAGAACTTCTGCAACTTCCCCCTGGGGCTGTTCGCTCTTGTGCGATGCGTCGCTATATGCCCCGTAGTGAAGTCAGTTTAACCCCCGCTCGTCATGCCAGTTTAGCCTTAGAGACCTATACTCAAGTAACTTCTCCAATTCGTCGCTACAGTGACTTACTCGCCCATTTTCAAATTAAAGCTCATTTACGAGGAGAAACCCCTCCCTTTTCAGCCGATCAGATGCAAGAAATGGTAATGAGTTTAGGGCCATCGGTCAAGGAAGCATCAAAGGTCGAACGAGAAACCAATCGTTACTGGAGTTTGGAGTTTCTTCGCCGTCACCTCGATCAAACCTGGCAAGCGATTTTATTGCGTTGGCTGCGGGAAGACAGTAATTTAGGACTGGTTCTCCTCGAAGAACTGGCTGTGGAGTTACCCATGCGATTAAATCGTAACGCTCAACTCGGAGAACGTTTTACAGTTAAGGTGGCTCATGTTGATCCCAGACAAGATATTATTCAATTTCAAGAAATCACTGATCAAGCCACTGAACCCGCATTTTCATAACTCAAGCAGTGCTGGCTGAGATTCAATTGCTTCAAACCTAGTCTCAGCTAATATTCGGTTTTGTCTAGTTCGTCGAACTGACGTTAATTTAAATTATAGCGCCGAAGCGAGTTGTGTATTTACAAATACTGAAACGCAGCATCGATAGTGTCAACATCCAGTCTGAATCGTGGCTAATGGAACCTGATTTTTCCGATCTCGACGTTGAATGTCCCGGGGTGCAAGAAGTGTTGGCTCACCTGCTCAACCGTCGCCAGTTTCTTGCCCTGGGTGTCGGGTCGTGCTTGGCGACCCTTGCCCTCTCTTCCTATCATGCCAACGCTGCATCGCCTCAGATCGCAACCTCTGCAAACCTACCCCAAGGAAACTCCCCAATGATTGACATCACTCCCACTGACCCCAACTATTTCATTCCTAACCGCTTCGATGGCAAAACATTGCTGATCACTGGTGCAGCAACCGGAATTGGAGCCGCAACGGCGATTCGAGCCGCACGGGAGGGGGCAAAAGTTATTGGGTTAGACCGCAAAGTCAAAGAACTGACTGAAACCATCAGCCAGATTCAGGCAGAAGGACACGCGGCGACCGCGATCGTGGGCAATGTAGTGGAAACTGCTGTGTGCGATCGTGCCGTGGCAGAAGCGGTACAACTCTATAGTGGGTTAGACCTGGCACTCAATGCGGCGGGCGTGATGGACGCTGGTGATCCCGGTCAACCACTGAACTTTCAGGGACAGCGCAACTTGCTCCCTAAATCCATCCATGAGGCAACGGATGAATATTGGGATGCGGTGCTGGCGACCAACACCACGGGTGTATTCAAGTCGATGCGGGCTGAACTGCGCCAGATGGTGAAACAGGGCAAAGGTGGGGCGATCGTCAACATTGGCTCCATTGCTGGGTTAACTGGATTGGGTGGCAATCCTGCCTATGTTGCCAGCAAACATGGCGTGACTGGATTAACCCGACAGGCAGCCCTCGATTATGCGCCCTACGGCATTCGCGTTAATTCGGTGAACATGGCAGCCACCGCAACGCCCATGACGGATCGGGCATTCGAGTTTATGAAGGAAGCGCAAAAAGAAGGGGCAAACAGTCCTACAGCATCGCTTAAAACACAGAGCCTGTTGATGGCATCTGATTCACAAAAGCGGATGGCAACGGTTTGGGAGCAAGGCGCAATCATCTTATTTCTGCTGTCTGCGGATGCGGCTAACCTAACGGGCGGGACTTATGCGACAGATGGTGGCTGGACTGCTTACTAGACCAGGTTTTTATCGAATTGGGTAGAGGACTTCTATAGCGCAGAAGCGAGTCGTGTATTTACAAATACTGAAACGCAGCATCTGTAGCCTTATGGATATTAAAATCATATAATGGTAGTTCTTTTCTAATAGCAGTTTTGACTTTCTGCCACCAATGTTCTATGAGGTTTAAGTCAGGAGAGTAGGGGGGTAAGAATAATAATTCACATCCGGCTTTTTCAATTAACTTGCGATCGCCATAAAATCTACTACTTCTTTTTCTTTGCTTTACCCTATTTTACTTTGTAACTAGACGACTAGCGAAGTGCTATAATTGATAAACTTCACTTTCTTGAAAACTGTTCAGAAAATAGTCAGCACTGATAAATCGAGGTGGTGTCCAGAGTGGACGCCAAACAGTGCAGCGCGTCTAATTATCAACTAGAAGCTTAAGAACTTGGCTAGAATATGGCAAGCCAAGTCGCGGAATGTAACCTGCCGCTTGCGAACTTGAATGAATTTAAGCTCGGTCGGCAGGCAAGAATGAACTGGGCTGGGTTGATTTTCCGGTCACTGATTATCCACAGATATTATAGGGAAAAAAATAGTCTTTAAGCTGTATGGGGTAAGGGTTTCAGCTTTAAATTTAAAGCTTTATTTGCTGTAAATCACTGCGCGGATCAAAACTCCGATTTTCCCGTATTTTCTCATAATATTCCCGCTCTATTGAACTCAGATCTTTCGGGGGAACAACCACCAGTTTTACCAATTGATCGGTGCGTCCACCGCCTTTAGGTTTTAACCAACCTTTACCCCGCAACCTTAGCGTTTGTCCGGAACGAATACCCGCCGGAATATTCATCGTTACCAAACCATCCGGAGTCGGAATTTCAATCGATCCTCCTAATACCAATTCATCCGGCGTAACCGGAACTTCACAGATTAAATTATCACCGTCAAACTGAAAAAACGAGTGGGGTAAAATCTCTATTTTCAAGTATAAATCGCCTCGTTGCTGTGTGGAAGGATCGAGTTGACCTTGACCCCGAACTCTAATTTTACTTCCAGACTTCACCCCCGCAGGAATAGAAACTTCACCTCCACCCACTTGCTTTTTCACCCCTCGAAAAGCCTCGCTCAAACTTAAAGAAATCGTCGCTTCTTGATCCCGAGAAGAACTTTTAGAGGTGCTTCTGCTGGAATTTGAGGAAAAATCCTCAAAACCGCTTCCAAACCCAGTCGTTCTACCCGTATTTGTGCGATAAGAATAGCTGCGACTTCCATTTCCACCCGGACGAGTTCCTCCTGTTCGGTTTAACAAAGTATTGATAAACTCGTCAAAACTACTAAACTGGCTAAAATCCAAGTTATTAAAATCTACCGTCGTTCCCCCACTAGGCCATCCCCCTGAACCCCCCGCCTGATTCCAGTATTGACCAAATTGATCATACTTCTTGCGGTTTTGCGGATCTGACAACACTTCATAGGCTTCATTAATCTCCTTAAAGCGTGCTTCCGCCGTTTTGTCGCCGGGATTGAGATCCGGATGATATTTACGAGCTAATCTACGGTAGGCTTTCTTAATCTCATCAGCCGAAGCACTTTTACTTAAACCCAAAATTGCATAATAGTCTTTATAATCAGTCGCAGCCATTCACTACCTTCCTCTCAATACTATCCTCGTTGATTATTTCACCGTACAAACTAAACTGTAGAAAACAATTGTTTAGTTCTTCTTACTGGATTGACCAGTAATGGCTGTACGGCACAACTCACTATTTCCTCGACGGTGAACGCCTCTGGAAAATACTTTCTAATGAT
>NZ_JAYGHR010000121.1:0-6297 GCF_034932365.1 Limnoraphis robusta BA-68 BA1
TAAGAGACAGGATCTGCGCACCCGTATCCGTGCAGGTACCGCTGACGGCGTCTATACCAATCGCGTGGCGGTTTTCGAGAACGGCGGCGTGCCCTTCACCTGCGCTGGCACCCTGGTCGCCGATGCCGATGATCAGGACGGCGACACCAATACCACCGAGCAGCGCTGCGAGCGCGCTGTCACCTTCAACATCGTCCAGGCCGCCGTGCTCGATGGCACCAAGTGGGTGGCGGGCCCCGGCCCGTTCGAAAACCCGATCGATCCGATCGTCGACGACCCGACTGAAGCGCCGGTCACTGCCAGCGCCAGCTGCCCGGTCTATTCGACCGACTTCGCCGGCGAGCCGGGCGTGGGCGTGGACGCCAATCCGTTCACCCGCTTCCCCTGCGTGGCGCGCACCGACTTCGGCGGCAGCTACAGCTACCGGATCCGTGTGCAGAACGCCGGCAACGTGGCTTTCGACAACTACGTGATCTACGACGTGTTGCCCTTCATCGGCGATACCGGCGTCGGCGAGCCGCAGGCCACGGTCACCCGAAACACCCGCTTCCGCCCGCTGATGACCGGCGCGCCGACCCTGGTTGCGGGACAGACCACGGCGCCGATTGCCGGCAATTTCAATGTCGAGTACTCGGCGTCCAGCAACCCCTGCCGCCCGCAGGTCTCCGATGATGACGACCAGACCGGCTGGCAGGGCAGCTGCACCAACGACTGGAGCCCAACGCCTCCGGGCGGCAACTTCGCCAACGTGCGCGCCTTCCGCATCTTTGCCTTCACCGATCCGAACGGCACCGACAACACCAACTGGGGCCGGCTGGAGACCGCGGTGTTCGAGATCCCGATGCAGGCGCCGAGCTACCAGCAGCAGCCGGTCTCGGGCGACGCGCTGCCTTCGGTGGTCGGCAACACCAATGTGTTCAACCCGGCCTGCGGCTCCTTCGCCCACCGCGCCTACCGCGCCGTCAACAACGCGGCCCTGGACCCGATCAACCTGCTGCCGACTGCCGAGCCGGTCAAGGTCGGCGTGATCCTTCCCGAGCGCTATCGAGTCGGCAACCTGGTCTGGCGTGACATCAACAACAACGGCCTGAACGATCAGGGCGAGCCGGGCATCAATGGAGTGGCGGTAAACCTGTGCCGCGATGCGGCGCCCGCGGGCTTCGGCCCGGAAGACACCGTGGTCGCATCGACCACCACGGCGACCTTGGGCGTGCGCGTCGGCAAGTACCGTTTCGATGAGCTGCCACCGGCCAACGACTACTACATCGCCATTCCCGAGCTACAGGGCGCGCTTGCCGGCCTGCAGGTGTCCTCGACAAACGGTATCAACCTCAATACCGACGCCGACAACGACAACAACGCCACGGTCACGGCCGTGGCCGCCTGCGGCGCGGGCGACTCCTACGTCTCGACGCCCAGCTGGGCGATCGGCGTGCCAAGCGCCAGCGAGCCGACCAATGAGCGCATCTACAGCGGCTCAGGCACCGATGACGACCCGAACAACGGCGCCGGCACCGACACCTGGCCGGACCGGATGTCCAACTTCTCGGCCGACTTCGGATTCGTGATCGCCGGCGGCGCGCCGATCGAAGACCACGGCGACCTGCCGGACACCGGCAATGGCGACACCACAGGCAACTACCGCACCAACCTGTCCGACAACGGTCCGAGTCACATCATCGTGCCGGACTTGTTCCTCGGCGCGTCGGTGGACGCCGAGTTGGACGGCCAGCCGAACGTGGCGGCCGACGGCGATGACATCAATGGCGCGCCGGACGACGAGGATGGCGTCATCGATCTCAACGAGCTGCAGTTCTTCCGCGGCCAGCCGGCCCAGGTACGGATGACGGTGTTCAACAACACCGGCTCGGTTGCGCGCTTGTGCGGCTACTCGGACTGGAACAACGACGGCGACTTCCTCGACACCAATGTCAACGGCACCTCCGAGCTGGCGGCGACCCTGAGCATTCCGTCGTCGGCCGCGCCGCAGGTGGTGACGGTGAACTGGGGCACGGTTCCTTATCCCGGCCCAACCATCGATCCCGCCTACGTTCGCTTCCGCCTCAGCCTCGACACCGGCAACTGCAGCACCGGCTTCTCGGTCGGCCCCAGCGCCAGCGGCGAGGTCGAGGACTATCGCTCGGCCATCATCGCCATCGACCGCGGCGATCTGCCCGACGGCGCGGCGGGCGTTGCCACCGGTGACTACGAAACCCTGATCGCCAATGGCGGTCCCAGCCACCTAATCCTGAGCAGCCTGCGCTTCGGCGCGCAGAATGATCACGACCAGGACGGTCAGCCATCCGTGGCGGCCAATGGCGACGACACTGCGCCCGGTGCTCCCCAGCCCGATGACGAGGACGGCTTTACTGTGGCCGACCTGAGCATGGTCGCCGGCAGCAATGCCACCGTGCGCTTCAATGTCACCAATACCAGCGGTTCCACCGCTACGGTGTGCGGCTTCGTCGACTTCAATGGCAACGGCGTGCTCGACGATATCGGCGAGACCGCCACCGCCACGGTCAACACCGGTGCCAACAACGCTGCCCGCACCCTGAGCTTCAGCGTGCCGCCGCTGGCCTCGCGCAATACCTATGCCCGCTTCCGCATCGACGCCGATGGCGGTGGTACGGGAAGCTGCTCGCCCGATGGCGACCGCAACAGTGGTGAGGTCGAGGACTACGTGGTCACCATCAATGCTTTCGATCTGGGCGACCTGCCGGATGCCAGCAATGGCACGGGTGTGGGCAATTACAACACCCGGATCGCCGATGGCGGCGCGCGGCACAGCATCCTGCCGGGCTTCCCGGCGACGCCGAACCTGTTCTTGGGTGCCGGCGTGGATGCCGAGCCGGATGGCGCGCCCAATGCGGCGGCGGATGGCGATGACCTGGCCAATGACGACGAGGACGGCATTGATGTCGCCGACCTCAGCCTGCTGGTCAATGTGCCGCCGGTGATCGACCTGACAGCGACCAACAGCACGGGCGTTGCCGCCCGGGTCTGCGGCTTCATCGACTACAACGGCGACGGCGATTTTGCCGATGCCGGCGAGTCGGCGTCGGTGGCCGTGCCCGATGGCGCCAGCAACCAGGCGCTGCAGCTGAACTTTGCCGCGCCGCTGGCCGGCGCTGCCAGCAGCACCTATGCGCGCTTCCGCCTCAGCACCGACACTGCGGGCGCCTGCGCGCCGAACGGTGACGCGCCGAACGGTGAGGTCGAGGACTACCCGGTGAGAATTGCCGAGCCGAGCGACCTCGGCGACCTGCCGGACTCCTACGGTACGCTTCGCGCAAGCGGCGGCGCCCGCCATCCGCTGCGGCCGAACCTCGGTCTTGGCACCTTGATCGACGATGAGCTGGACGGCGTGCCGAGCGTCGGCGCCGACGGCGATGACCTCGCAGCCAGCGATGATGAGGACGCGGTGGTCGTGGCCGACCTGTCGGCCGCCAACCTGATTGCCGGGCGGTTGGCCAACGTGCGGATCACCGCGACAAATGGCACCGGCGTGCCGGCGCGGGTCTGCGGCCACATCGACTTCAATGGCGATGGCGATTTCGGCGATGCCGGCGAGGTCAGCCAGCTGCCGGTTCCCGATGGCAGCACGGCGGCCGAGTTCAGCCTGCCGTTCAATGTGCCGACCGCCTCGGTGGCCAGCACCTATGCGCGCTTCCGACTGAGCACCCTGACCACGGCCTGCGCCGGGGCCAACGCAGCCGGGCTGGAGCCCGACGGCGAGGTCGAGGACTACGTCGCCGCGATCGGCCTGTTCGATTGGGGCGATCTCCCGGACCCCGCGCTTGGCGTGAGTGGCGCCGACTACCGCACCCTGGCGGCCGACAACGGCGCCGTGCATCCGATCATCGACGGCCTGCGCATCGGCGCCCTGGTAGATGCCGAGGGCGACGGCCAGCCCAACGCCGCGGCCAACGGCGACGATAGCAACGCCTCGGGCCTTGCCGCGGGCGACGACGAGGATGGCGTCAACAGCGCCAACCTGGTGTTCACCGCCGGCATTCCGCAGGCGGTCAGCGTGCAGGTGACCAACACCACGGGTGGCGATGCGCGCCTGTGCGGCTTCGTCGACTTCAACCGCGACGGCAGCTTCGCCGGCGGCGAAGTGCAGTCGATCAGCGTGCCGGACGGCAGCAATGACGCAACCGTGCAGCTGAACTTCACCCCGCCGCTGGGCACCGGCTTCGGCGAGATCTTCTCGCGCTTCCGCCTGTCCACCGACACGCTGGGCGCCTGTACTGCCGAAGGTCTGGCCAGCAATGGCGAGGTCGAGGACTACGTGGGCTTCGTCGGAAATATCGATCTCGGTGACCTGCCGGATACCGGCCCTGGCACCGGAACCGGCAACTACAACACCTTGCGTTCCGACAACGGCGCGCAGCACTCCATTGTCAGCGGGCTGTTCATGGGCCAGCGCGTCGATCAGGAAGTGGATGGCCAGCCGAGCACCGGCGCCGATGGCGATGACAATGCGGCGCCGCTGGCACCGGTCGCCGATGACGAGGACGGCGTGCAGCTCGCCGACCTCACCTTCATCGCGGTGACGCCGGGCAGCGTGCCGGTGGTGGTGACCAACACCATCGCCGTCCCCGCGCCCGCCAACCTGTGCGGCTATGTCGACTTCAACGGCGACGGCGACTTCCTCGACGCCGGCGAGGCAGCGAGCGCGGTCGTGCCCCACGGCAGCAACGCCACCACGGTCACCCTGAACTTCGGCAACGTGCTGGCCACGTCGGTACGGCGCAGCTACGCGCGCTTCCGCCTGACCACGGCGGCCTGCTCGCCGACCGGTATCGCCCCGGACGGCGAGGTCGAGGACTACCCGGTCGAGGTGCGTGTGTTCGATCTTGGTGACCTGCCTGATCCGTCGGCCGGCATCGGGCTGGACAACTACCGCACCACTCGCGCCGATGGCGGCCCGCGTCACGAGATCGTCGACGGCCTGCGCCTGGGTGCCCTGGTCGATCCGGAAGGCGATGGCCAGCCGACGACCAAGGCCAATGGCGATGACGCCAACGGCGATGACGAGGACGGCGTCACCTTCATGGCCGGCTACGAGCTGGGCAGCCCGGCGCGCGTCGACGTGGTCGCCACCAACACCACCGGCTCGCCGGCGCGTGTGTGCGGCTTCATCGACTGGAATGCGGACGGTGACTTCAACGACACCAGCGAGTCTGCACAGAGCGTGGTGGCCGATGGCAGCAGTAGCCTTGGCCTGACCATGAACTTCGGCCTGGTCCCGCTGGGCGCCGACCTTACCCCGTACGCCCGCTTCCGGATCAGCACCGATCCGACCTGCAGCCCGGATGGCGAGGCCAGCGACGGCGAGGTCGAGGACTATCTGATCGGCACCACCGGCAACGGCGCGCTGGAACTCGGCAACCTGATCTGGGAAGACCGCAACAACAACTGCCTGGTCGACTTCGGTGAGCCCGGCGTGCAGGGCGTCACGGTGGACCTGTTCGCCGACACCAATCTCGACGGCCAGCCCGATGGTCCGGCCATCGACAGCACCACGACCGACGTCAACGGCAACTACCTGTTCGTCGACCTGGTGCCGGATGACTATCTGGTCGTCGTGCAGCGGCCGGTGCGCTACATCGGCTCGACCGGCTCGGGGTTGCCCTTCGCGCCGACCGGCAGCTGCGCCGCGGGCGTTGATCCGGACAACGATCTGGACAACGACGACAACGGCTTCGACGACGGCCCGGTCACCCGCGCTCCGCCGATCACCCTGATCGCCGAGAACGAGCCCGGCCCGCCCAACAGCGACACCAACCCGACCGTCGACTTCGGCCTGCTGTACAACTTCGATCTCGACCTGACCAAGGACCTGGCGCCGGGCCAGCCGGCCCTCGTGCAGATCGGCGCCACGGTCAACTACGTGATCACAGTCAGCACCCAGGGCACGGTGCCGGCGCGCAACATCGAAGTCACCGAGCGTTTCCCCGAGGGCTTCAATCGGGTTGATACCGGCTGGGCGCTCGCGCTCGACGGACGCTCGGCCACCCGGGTCATTCCGGGGCCGCTCGATCCGGGTCAGAAGCGAGAACTACGGCGTTGGACGCTGCCGCTGGGAGCAAACACTAACAACCGACTACAGGGACGGGGAATTTCTCGTGGCGGGCATGACCTACATGCACTATGACACGCTCGATCCCGACGCCCATGGGAGCTGCGATTACAACGTGCTGACCGGTGCCTATGTGAAAGACGGCAAATCCGCAAAAACCGAAGCCAGACGCATCCCCGTTGCCGAAGGGAGCTTGAGCGGTGCTGAAG
>NZ_JAYGHR010000122.1:0-5336 GCF_034932365.1 Limnoraphis robusta BA-68 BA1
AATGCTCCTTAGGTCGTTGGCTGCTTCGTCTCCCATAAATCTTTGCCGAAAACGAAGCCATTAGGGACACAATATCCTCAACTAATTCAGCTTCATAAGATTTCGGTAAGACTTCTTCGATTAACTCTATCTGAACTCCATAACTACTGAAGAAACAATCAATAAAGTTGTAGTTAAAGCGGGTCAAACGGTCTTTGTGTTCCACTATTACGCGATTGATTAATCGTGACCTGACCAGGTGAAACAATCCCTTTAACTTGGCTCGATTGTCGTTCATTCCCGAACCCACTTCAGACAGTACGTGTTCAACTTGATAATTTTGCTTTGCACAGTATTCAAGAGTTCTAGCTTTTTGTCTATCTAAGTCTCCTTTTTGTTTTTGCTCCTGTGAACTAACTCGACAATAGACAGCGACAACTTCTAGGTTTACAGGTGCATCAGACGATTCAACTTTCATTAGTTCATTTACTTCAGATTGCTTAAATCGTCTATGCCCTCCGGGAGTCCGAATTGGATTAAGAACACCTGACTTTTCCCACTTTTGTAATGTCCATCGAGTTACATTTAAGAGGTTGCAAACCTCAGCCGTAGTTAGAAGCTTTTCCGCCATTTCCAAAACTCAGGATATTCTTCCAGTGGTCATAGAATTCTTGAAATTCCTCAACAGTGGGAACTTCATCAGGCTCAAACGGGAGTGGATGTTCATAGATCCTCCCGTCACTCAACTCGAACTCAGTTCTCGTCACTTTGATGACCTTTACTGCGTCCTCGTTCATTCGCCAACATTCCTAAAACTGTGACCCCTTGAAATTATAGCGTTTTTCTACAGCTTTCAAGAATTTTCTGCGTTTTGCGTTTAACAGTCGTTTACCCTCAATGAAGTCAAGGTAACATGAAGTCCGGCTAACCAGCGATCGCACGCTATCCCATTCTAGTCAGCCAACAAATTCCACAACGCATCAATTCCACTGCCAATAGATTCAGAATCTTGGTGTTGTTCCAGCCATTGAATAACAGCAGGAAGAACAGTATCGGATTTTTTACCCAACTGACCCAAAGCCCTGGCAGCCCTGTCTCTTATAAAAGAATTATAACTGTCATTAATGAGTCCTAAAAAGAGAAAGTCCAGAACCATTTGTAAATGCTCGCCCAATTGATCGAAACTAGAGTCAACCAAAGAGAAAACTAAGCTACAGGCAGCCAAGGAACGCAAATCATCCGACTTCTCATCAGCAAGTCGCTGTAGCAGTACATCGACTACTGTTTGTGAACCCTGGCCCAAACTCCCCAAAGCAACGATAGTTGCTAAACGTACTGTAGAATCGTCATCAGTTAGTAGTGGCAGCAAAGCATTAATCACCGTTTGTGAACTTTTCCTCATATTACCCAAAGATGAGGCAGCATTCCTACGCACATGATAATTTTCATCAGTCAGCAGTAGTAGTAAAGTATCAACCACTGCCTGTGAACTGTTGCCCAACCAGCCCAAGGCAAAGGTGGCATTCCCACGCACAGTATCATCTTTATCTTGCAAACATTGCAGCATCGCATCAACTACTGTTTGTGAACCTTTGCCCAAATTACCAAAGGCATTGACAGCCATCTGACGCACAGCAGAATCTTCATCGGAAAGGGTTTTCAGCAGGGCATCGACCACTGTTTGCGAACTGTTACCCAACCGACCCAAAGCAGAGACAGCATGGTAACGCACAGAAGGATTTTCATCGGTGAGTGTTTTCAGTAGGGCATCGACCACCGTTTGTGAACTGTTGCCTAACTTGCCCAAGGCATCCGCAGCACTCCCACGCACATCAGAATCTTCATTAGTAAGTTGTTCTAACAGAGTATTAATAACCGCCTCTCGTTCTCCCAACTCGACTTGATACTTCTGCAAGCGAGATTTATCAATTTGATCGCTGTGTTCTTTCAACAATTGCAATGCCTGACTTTCAAACTCAGTTTCATAGAGACTACACAGGATTTTAAAAACTTGCCCTCTTACTCGGCTTCCCACTCGCTTTTCATCTTGAATTTCCCTCGCCACTAACCGTTCTAAAACGTCTTCAACCAAACCACTATCCGCAACGTTTAAACCCTTCGGATGTTCAGCCAAACAATACCCCGCAAATAATAAATCCCGATGCAGCCATTGTTCGTAGTCGCTACCCCGATTTAAAATTGCCTGAATTGCTTTGGCGGCTTTCTTCGGTTTTTGTTGGCTGATTAACAGCAGCAAAACTTCTCGCCAATGGGCATCGTGGAGATAGTCTTTTATCGCATTTAAAACAATCTCAAAATCGTCCTCATTATCCGCTTGATAGTTAATCTCTTGGGCGCAGAGATATTCTTGAAACGTCTTGTGAACAAAAGCATAACAATCCTGACCCTGTTCGTTTAACAGTCCCGTTCTCTCTCGAATAAACCCAATAAACCGTTTTGCTTCTTCGTTCGCCTTAAACAGTTCAATTGGTTTGAGGGTTTTGATTTCTCGACTCAACTGTTCAATCAATTCCTCCTGATCAATCATTGTACCGCCTTCATTATCCCCCGTATTTCCCTGAGTATGTATCCAAAACGCCAACCGTTCCATCAACCGGGATAAATCATCCAGTTCGAGATATTTAAGAATAGTATGATTTGATAGGTCTTTGTTGGCATCCCAAGAGGTTAATAGGGTTTCTACTGCTCGTTGATACAGTTTGTAGCGTTCTTTCGGTAAAACCGCTTGATAGCGATGAATCAATGCAATTATCGTTAATAATAGCGGATTTCGCGCCAAGAGTTTAATCCGGTCGTTATCATCGAGTGCTTTTCTGAGGCTATCTTTGCGGCGTTCGGCTTCTGTTTGATCTAGAAAACGGCTATCGTACCAGTTGTTAATAAACTGCTCAATTTTCTCATCATCAAATCGTTGCAGTTCGTGGTGGGGAAACTCCTCGGTTCGGAAAAAGTCGCGCCGATAACCCGCAGGACGAGAGGTAATAATGGCAATATTTTTGTCATACTGTCCGAGAAAGTTTTCAATCCGTCTAACAATTTCATTGCGTTTACTTTCGTCGGCGATTTCATCCAATCCGTCTAATAAAATTAAGGTTCGTCCGTCTTCCAGCCAATATTCAAAAAAGCCTGTCTGTAGCGGTTTAACTGACATTCTCTTTTCTGCAAATTGTTTAACAAAATCGAGAATACTGAGATTGGGTTCTCGGACAAAATCTCGCATCCGAATTAAAATCGGTAGCCAGTCAACGTTAACATCCAAGCCCAAAAGTTCGGGTTTGTTTTGAGCTAACATCACCGCAAAATAACTCATTAAAGTGGTTTTTCCTGAACCGGGCGCACCCAATAAAACCGCCTTGCGTGAGGAAACATTTGTTAGCAGTTCGGAGGCTAAGAATCTTCGACCTGATGAATTTTCAAACAAGACTCGTTCTCGCTGTTCTTGGATTAATTCGGCTTGACGGCTACCGGAAATTAACCAATTCCCTAAGTTTTTTTGAGTCGAAACATCTTCAACCACATCCGGCATCACAAAAATTTGCGCCAATTTTTCTGACTGATCGACCTCCTGACCCGGAACGGCAATTCCCGCAAATTTCACATCATCAAACCAGTTGGCAAGCTGTTTAAAATAGTTCTCTTTGTTAACTTGAAATCGAATAAAAGTTGACGTTTTTTCAAAATAAGTATTGACAAACTGCTCAATCCAAGGTAAAAGATATTCTAGATCAAGGTTGAGTTTTGAGGCTTCTGCTTCTCGTTCAAATACTTTCTGTAAAAATTCAATTTGGGGTCTACCTTTATCACTCAACGGTTTTCGCAATTCCGCCTGTACCCCGGAGTCAGCCAACACGCTTTCTAAAAATTTAGGATATCCGTTCAACCCATCGCCACTCACCCGATAAAATAGCCCCTTTTGGGCGAGATTTTGTTCTTTTTCCCAATGTTCAGCCGCTTTTAAACTCGCTGCGATCGCTTTTTCGACGTCGGTTTTATTGAGCGTTTTTTTAACCTTTTCTGTTGCTCCTTTCCAAACCAAATCCCCGATTTTCGGAGCAACCCATCCAGCTACAGCAGTTATCGGTTCCATGTTATCGATATCTCGCGACCTACCTCTTTCTAGTTTATTCTAGCTTTTGAGAAGATTTGCCCGTATAATTTTATCTTTGATAAATAATCGGTCGATACTTGGGTTCGGGAATCAATTTATTTGCAGCTTTAGCCGCTTCTAACCATGCTTTTTTAGCAATTTGTACCTCGCGCAAGGCATCTTCTGGAGTTTCACCAAAAGCGGAACAGTATTGTAAGTCAGGAATATCGGCAATATATCCGCCATCTTCTTCGCTGTAGAAAATATTGATGTGATAGTCTTTCATCAGCGCTCATCCTCCATTCTTAAATTGTACTTTTCAATTAATGATAAGAATTGACGCACTTGATAAGGAGTAACATCTCCTTTTTTATTTTGAATGTTGACAATTTCTGTAACTTCAGGATGGGTAAAAATGTGATGGCTACCACTAACTCGTACAAGACTAAATCCAAAAGCTTCAATAAGCGTCACCATTTCACTAAACTTGATGTTTCTTGAACCCGCTAGAATCTTATCTAAAATTTTCCGCTTTTTATCGACCACGTTTTAGACTTCCTATCGTTGATCGTTTAATCCCATGTTGCTTTAGCCAAACACCTCAGACTGTTGTTACATTCTAAATTACAACAAAACCATCAAAAAACAAACACAAAAAACGCCCCCCTGATGGAGAGCGTTTCTTGGTTATTTAGTTAAGCTAGCAATTAGCCTTTGATAACGGGTGCAGACTCAACAGAAGCCAAGTCTAAGGGGAAGTTGTGAGCGTTGCGCTCGTGCATTACTTCCATACCCAGGTTAGCGCGGTTGATTACGTCTGCCCAAGTATTGATTACCCGTCCGCTAGAATCAATTACTGATTGGTTGAAGTTGAAACCGTTCAGGTTGAATGCCATGGTTGATACACCTAAAGCAGTAAACCAGATTCCGATTACAGGCCATGCTCCTAAGAAGAAGTGGAGGGCGCGTGAGTTGTTGAAGCTAGCGTATTGGAAGATTAAACGACCGAAGTAGCCGTGTGCTGCTACGATGTTGTAGGTTTCTTCTTCTTGACCGAACTTGTAACCGTAGTTTTGAGATTCGGTTTCAGTTGTTTCACGAACTAAGGAGGAAGTTACCAATGAACCGTGCATTGCACTGAACAGTGAACCACCGAATACACCTGCTACACCCAACATATGGAACGGGTGCATCAAGATGTTGTGTTCTGCTTGGAACACTAACATGAAGTTGAAGGTTCCACTGATTC
>NZ_JAYGHR010000123.1:0-5150 GCF_034932365.1 Limnoraphis robusta BA-68 BA1
TTCATTCTCAGTTAAAAATTGCCGGGGTTGATGGGGTGATGGGGTGATGGGGTGGTGGGGAGAGGATTTTTTTCCGATGAAAAATAGCTTTTTGTTAATAAAAATTCCCCCCATCTCCCCACCTCCCGCGCCTCCCCACCTCCCCACAAATCAAGTTTTCGGGTTAGAACGAAACGGCCCTGCCCGATCATCGGGGGGCAGGGGGGATAGAAAAGGTTAGGGAGAGGTTATTCTGTTCCCTCTGTAAGAGAAGGCTAGGGAGAGGTTTTAAACATAACGAATTCCCGCCTTTTTCATCCGTTCAATGGCTTCTTTAATTCGGGCTTCTGTAATGGTAATTGCCATTCTAACAAACCCTTCTCCCGCTAAACCATAACCATTCCCAGGCGCTACAATAATCCCACATTTTTCTAACAGTAACGTCACAAATTCTGTAGAACTAGAACCAGGCGGCACCGGAACCCAGACATAAAGCGTTGCTTTCGGAGGTTCAATTAACCATCCCATTGACTGTAACCCCGCAATTAACAAATCTCGCCGTTTTTGATAAATTGAAATTAAATCTTGACGTTCTTCTGGTAAAATAGAATAAGCCGTAATCGCTGCTTTTTGAATAGCTTTAAACACACCCGAATCTACATTACTCTTAACTTGAGTTAACCCTTGAATTGCCTTAGCATTTCCCACCACAAACCCAATTCGCCAGCCCGTCATATTATAAGTTTTCGATAAGCTATGAAACTCAATTGCTATTTCTTTCGCCCCCGCAACTTGCAAAACACTCGGCGGTTGATAGCCATCAAAAGCAATTTCTGAATAAGCGTGATCGTGGCATAAAAGTATATCGTACTCTTGACAAAAAGCAACCATTTGTGCTAAATCTTCTAGTGAAGCTATTGCACCTGTCGGGTTATTGGGATAATTAATCCAAAGTAACTTAGCTTTGCGGGCGACGGCTTCAGGAATAGCGCTCAAGTCTGGGAGAAAGCGATTTTCAGCTTTCAGGGGGAACGGGTAGGGTTCCCCGTCTGCAAACAGCGTTGAAGTGCGATATACGGGATAACCCGGATCAGGAACTAACGTAAAATCTCCCGGTTCAACAAAAGCCAAAGCCGTGTTGTGAATGGCTTCTTTGGAACCGATGGAAGAAATCACTTCTGTTTGCGGATCAAGTCCGACAACCCCGAACCGACGTTCCATCCAGCTAACCGTTGCTTGGCGATACTCACTCAAACCTTGGTAGGGAGGATAATTATGAGTTTGAGGATCTTCTAAGGCTGCGTGCATGGCTTGCAGCACTGGAGTTAGAGTCGGTAAGTCCGGATCACCCACTCCCAAGTTAATCAGATCTATTCCTTGGGCGAGTAATTCTTCTCGTTTGCGATTGATTGCAGCGAACAAGTAGGGGGGAATCTTCTCTAGACGTTTAGCAAATTGCATGAGCGCAAATAACAGTCGAATGGCATAGCCTAGAGATCATACCAAAAAAAGTTAAGTGCTAAAGGTTTGACCAGAACCTTCAGAAATATTAGAAAAAATCTACATCTCAAACGGAAAGGCTATTCAGAGCCATTTGAGTAGAAGATCAGTTTGAGTAATTTTCATTAAAACATCAGATAACCTTCAAGTTTTTCGTGTTTTTTTAGGGTGAAACCTGTTGAAATTCAATTCATTTATACTGAGAGAAATTCCACCTAAAATTCGAGTTAAAAAACAGCTCAAAAACAATGGTAATATTGCTTGCTCAATATAGATGCACCAATGGGTCTAACTTGAGCTGACCTCCATTGTTGTTAAGAACTCGGGACAAGTTGGACACGACCTGCATCCATTTCTTCCATCAACAGTTCTAAGGCTTCATAGTCTGTATCAGAAATATAGCCAAGTCGAGTTAATTCGCAATTAATCTCGTTTTCGATTTCCGGTGTTAGGCGTTTGAAGTACAAAGCCTTGGAAACAAGTTGGTGAATTACATTGGTAGCTGCCATGATTGCTATTTGGGTAACTCTGCTTATGTTAATTCTCTAATGAATACGGCTCAACGCTTGTGATCTTAAGGTAAACTTTTGAGTGATCTGTATCACCACAACAACTCACCCGATCGCTAATCGTTGCCGAGTTTAAATTCCACTCCCCCACATCATCAAACTCTGCTGCATCTCATCCACTTAGATTATCAGATGGAGCAATTTGTTCCAAACTTGTTGCTCCCCAAACTGCTATACACTAAAATACCATTTTTGTCAGTATTTAATCAAACAAAAACGTTAAATTTCCGATAAGATAATGAAGAACTGTTAAACTCAAATTGGTAAGCTGAGGGGGAACTCAATGATTTAAAGTTCCTCAACTGAGGAAAACCGTCATGCAAAGCGAGGTTAACAGTGATAGTAGCAGTAGAGAAACTCATTACCCCCGATATTAATCAACCTGCTCGCTATTTAGGCAACGAGCTAGGCGCCAAACATAAACCCTGGGACTCCGCCCAAGTTCATTGGGCCTTGACCTATCCAGAAATCTACGAAGTCGGCGCTTCAAACTTAGGACATATCATTCTTTACAATATCCTCAATACTCAACCTCGTCAGCTTTGCGATCGCGCCTATCTCCCCGCTCCCGATCTCGCCGCAAAACTCCGCCAAACCCAAACCCCTTTATTTGCTGTAGAGTCGCGTCGTGCCTTACCCGAGTTTGATATTCTCGGTTTTAGCCTCAGTTATGAACTCGGCGTCACCAATATCCTAGAAATGTTGGACTTGGCTCAAATTCCCCTAACTTGGAAAGAACGCCAAAACCCAGACGGAAATACACCCCAGGGACAATATCCCCTAATATTTGCCGGGGGACAAACGGCCACCTCCAACCCCGAACCCTACGCCGACTTTTTCGACTTTATCGCCCTGGGAGATGGTGAAGAATTATTACCAGAAATTGGCTTAATTCTCGAAGAAGGCAAAACCAACAATTTAACCCGTGAACAACTTCTCCTCGACTTAGCCCAAGTTCCCGGCGTTTATGTGCCTCAATTCTACGACATGGCAGCAGACGGTTCCGTGCATCCCAACCGCCCCGATGTTCCCCAACGCATTCTGCGGCGCGTCGCAACCCCCATGCCTGCCTATTCCATTACGATGGTACCCTATGTCCAAACCGTCCATGATCGCTTAGTAATCGAAGTGAGACGGGGCTGTACAAGAGGCTGTCGCTTCTGTCAACCGGGAATGTTAACTCGTCCCGCCCGAGACGTGGAACCGGAACAAGTGGTTGATGCCATTGAAAAAGGCATGAAAGCCACCGGATATAATGAGTTTTCCTTACTATCGCTCAGTTGTTCAGACTATTTGGCTTTACCCGCTTTAGGGTTAGAAATCAAAAACCGCCTCAAAGATCAAAATGTTTCTCTATCTTTACCCAGTCAACGGGTTGATCGCTTTGATGAAAATATTGCCAATATTATTGGCGGGATGCGTCAAAGTAGCCTGACTTTTGCCCCAGAAGCAGGCACTCAACGAATGCGCGATATTGTCAATAAAGGGTTAACCAACGAAGAACTTTTACGGGGCGTTAAGACAGCCTACGAACAAGGTTGGGATAAGATCAAACTCTACTTTATGATCGGTTTACCAGGCGAAACTGATGTGGATATTTTGGGAATAGCGGAAACCGTCAGATGGTTACAACGGGAATGTTATGTACCTAAGCAACGACGGTTGAATTTTAATCTAACAATTTCTAATTTTACGCCGAAACCTCATACACCCTTTCAGTGGCACTCCGTTTCAACGACAGAGTTTAAACGCAAGCAAGACTTACTCAAAGCTGAATTTCGGCGGATGAAAGGCATTAAGGTGAATTTTACCGATGTTCGTATTTCGGCGATGGAAGATTTTGTGGGACGCAGCGATCGCCGTTTAGCCCCGGTTTTACGTCGGGCTTGGGAACTCGGAGCCGGGATGGATGCTTGGTGGGAAAGCCAAGATCGGGCGTTTGCGGCTTGGACAGAGGCGATCGCCGAAGCGGGTTTAAGTTGGAAATATCGTCAAGTCGAGAATGGCGAATGGAATGTCATGGAGTTGGGAGACTCGGAAATAACAACTCAACAGTTACTTGATCAGCCTTTGCCTTGGGATCATCTTGACACCGGAATTGACAAAAATTGGTTAAAGGAAGATTTACAACGGGCGTTAGAAGCAGCGACAGTACCGGATTGTTCTTTTGAAGGCTGTTCTCACTGTGGGGTTTGTGGGGTTGATTTTGGTCATAATATTGTGATTGAACCGCCCCCTATTCCCCAATTTGCGGGTCATTTTGTCCCTGACACCCAACGAGTCGAACGAATGCGGGTGATTATCGGCAAACAGGGTGATCTGGCTTTAGTGGGGCATTTAGATTTAATGAAAATGTTGGATCGCATGACTCGGCGGGCTTCTTTACCGATCGCCTTTAGTGGAGGATATCATCCCAGTCCTCGGATTTCGGCGGCGAATGCGCTACCGTTGGGGGCAACCAGTAGCGGTGAAATTGTGGAATTTGATCTCACCGAGTCAATGGAGGTTGAGCGGTTTAGGGAGATGTTAGAGACTCATTTACCTGCGGATTTACCCATCTATCATGTTGAACGGATGGATGTGAAATCACCAACTGCGGCTCAGTTACTTGACAAAGCGGAATATCGGTTAACGATCACAGGGAAACAGTCTGGGTTCAAACAACAACAATGGTTAGAGTGGATTACAGCCGTTTTAGATTGTCAGGAGATCATCTGGGAGAAAACCACAAAATCGAGAAAGATTCGGTATCTTAATCTACGTGAACAATTGTTTGAGTTCGAGTTCGTGGAAGCTAGCCAACAGATGGGGATGCCGGACACCGAACAAGCTGATACGGTGACTTTACGCTATGTCGGAGGGTGTCACAACGATGGAACTCAACTGCGTCCTGAACAGGTTCTCTATATGTTAGAGCAGGTCAGTCAGCAGGAGTTGGAACTGTTGCATATTCATCGCCAACGGCTTATCCTGCATTGACATCCTCCACCTCCAAATCAAAAGATTATGGAGGTGGATTCCCATCATCACTGATGGGGTTTCCTGGCTCTACGAGCAACCTTACTTTTTGGGGTTTCTCCCTCCAAGCAGTGGGTCATCTCA
>NZ_JAYGHR010000124.1:0-4734 GCF_034932365.1 Limnoraphis robusta BA-68 BA1
CGCTATAGCGAGTACGGCTCGACTCGTAAGCCTGTGGAGGGTTAACCGCTCCCATGCCCCCTTTGAAGCAGGAAATAAACACACAAAGTATCTTCTTGTGACGCTTTGTACACGTTTTATGGAGCAGGCTGATTAGATGATTCTTCCTCTTCTTGATCGTTTTGATCGTCCCAGTCTTCTTCTTCCTCATCCTGAATTTCCGTTGAGGGAGGCGGAGGCGTAATAATGCGATAATCAGCATCATAAACCGACTCAGATTTTCCGACTGCTGTATCCCCCCCTTCGCGATAGCCATAGGAATACACCGAACCTGACCAAGTTTCCCGTTTGGGTTTTTGTTCGACTTCGTAATGATTAGGGCGAGTATATTCAGATTCAGGAGAATAGGATGATCTCACCTCAGAAGCTTCAGATCGAGGTTCACCGGAGTTAGAAGCAACTTCTTCCTGATTCCATCGGGGTTGTGAGGCTGTAGAATTAACCGATTCTTCTTCCCCCCAATCTTCCTCATCCCAAGATTGACGAATGGGCTTAACTTCCGTTTCCCAATCATCGTTTGTTGAAGCGGTTGAAGCGGTGGGTTGGGGCGAGGAATACGCTGTAGAAGTCGTTGCGGTATTGGAAGGATTTCGGCTAGAAGAATAAGACGGTGACGGTTCAGGGGAAGGTTCCCCTTTAAAACCCATCGGTTGAACGGGCGGTTTGGGTGAACGCGGAGGGGGAGAACTTTGGGAAACCGCCGCAGATCCTGAACCCGACAACTGAAATAAACCCCAAATGAGTAATGATAGGATTACCCCAACCGCGATCGCCATGACAATCCAAAAGGACAGGGGAAAGCTGGGCGTCTGAGTGCCTAAAAAGACGAGAGACACAGACGGGGAAATATTCTGCAAGACGAGTAAAACCAGTCCTGCAACAACAATTAAAAAGATAACCAGGTTCGCTACAGACATTGATGGGATGAGTCAGTGGTTAGGTGTTTGGCGAGAGTTAGCTGAACTTAGATGTCATTCTTCCAACGTTTGAGCGGTACACAGTCGAGATCGAGTTGATCGAGAGCGCGAGCTACTACAAAGTCTACTAAATCTTCGATCGTTTGCGGTTGATGATACCAAGCGGGAATCGCCGGAACGATACGAACCCCTGATTCGGCGAGAGTGGTCAAATTTCGCAAGTGAATTAAACTCAAGGGGGTTTCTCGCGGCACTACAATTAATTTACGCCCTTCTTTGAGTTGTACATCCGCCGCACGTTCCAACAAATCTGAGCTTAACCCATTGGCGAGTTTACTCACCGTACTCATGCTACAGGGAATCACAATCATTCCCAAGGTTCGGAAGGAACCACTAGCAATATTAGCCGCTACATCTTGCCAAGAATGACAGCGCAACTTCCCCAAGCTTGGGACACCCGCCTGATCTCGCCAAAATTCAGCTTGTTGTTCGGGATCGCCAGGCATCCGAAGATTTTGCTCACTTTGCCAGACCATGTAGGCTGCTTTAGAAGCCACCAACTCAATGGGCAAGTCAGCCTCCAGTACATATTTTAACGTTCTGACAGCATAGATGAGTCCAGATGCGCCAGATACGCCGATAATTAGGGGTTTGGAATTGCTCATTTATGAGTGAGGGTGTTGGGTGTTGGGGAAAATACGGGGGGTTTTAACGCCTGAAACGCAGAATAGGGACAATTGATCAATTGCCCCTACACGCGATACCTAACGACTCGCAAGCGATCAACTAATAGTTGTTATAGGGTTCATCGTTATCATCAGCAGCTTCACTACCCCCGCCAACCGCAACTAAATCGATTTGTTGGCGATAGTAGTCTACACTCTTGACCTGCACTTCCACGTTATCACCCAAACGGTATTGATTGCGGTTTTTACGACCAACGAGGGTTTGCTGACGGGAGCGATATTCATACCAATCATCTTTGAGGGAAGAGACATGAACCAATCCTTCCACGCGCAGCAGAGAACCGCCAGGAGATTCAACTTCGATTTCCACAAAGAACCCATAAGACTGCACCCCGGTAATTAATCCCACAAAGGTTTGGCCAGTGCGGGCTTTCATAAATCCGGTTTTTTTCAACCCTTCTAAGTCTTCTTCGGCATCGACAGCAACGCTTTCCCGTTCACTCAAATGTACAACCAACTGAGCAAACTGAGAATCTAATTCACTCTGTAACTCAGGCGGGAGAACGTTCCAAGCTATTTTACCGTGACACGAGGAGTGACCCAGCCTTACTTTGTCTTTAGATCGAGTTGAACGTCGATCTCGTCCTTCTTCAAAGATCGCTTTGAGGACTCGCGAAATCTGAATATCGGCATATCGCGATAGAGGCGAGGTGCAGTGAGTATAACAATCTAGAGCCAACCCAAAGTGAGGTTTAGCAATCGTGCTATAAACCGCAGGCTTGAGGCTATCTTCGAGTAAATAAGTTAGCACTCGTTCAGCTTTCGTTCCAGCCAAATCAGCCACAAAAGACTGAAAATCTGACGGGTTAACTTCTTCCTCATTTTCGAGTTCTAACTCACATCCTAAATGAGTGGCGAGTTTGACTAATTCACTGACATCAGCCGCATCGGGCGAAGGTTGTACTCGATAGATAGCAGGTAGACTCAAGGCTTGTAGGTGATTCGCTACGACTTGATTGGCTAATACAATTAATTCTGATACCATCGCCTGAGCAACCGTCACAGAAGCTACGACAATCGGCCCGAGTTCTCCTTCATCATCAAAGTGACAATGGGTATCGAGGAGGTTTAATTCAAATCCTCCCCGTGCAGCCCGCATTTGTCGCACCGCTCGACTGACTTCCAAAAGATTTTCTAAAATAGAAACGATTTCTGGAGAACCGACTTCCTCGCCATCGAGAATGGCTTGAGCGGTTTTGTAGTCCACTTGATGGTCAACTCGAATCACACTGGGCTGAATGTCAAACTCAACTAATCTGCCCGTTGGATTGAGGGTAATCAGGATCGAAAGGGTGAGTCGTTCTTGATCGGGTAATAGCGCGAGGCGATCGCCACTGAGTTCTTTGGGTATAATCGGAATGTATTTGTCGGCGAGGTAGATCGCGGTTCCCCGTTTACGGGCTTCTCGATCAAGGGCGGTATCTGGGGCGATGTAGTGGGCAACATCAGCCAGATGAATTCCGAGCTGCCAATCTCCGAAATCTGTTTGTTCGAGTGTGAACGCCCGATCAATGCAATATTGCATCGACGCTTTTTCTTCTTCATCTAAAACCGAAAATTCGGGATTCCCTACATCCGGTTCAAAACTAATGGTCAAAAGCTTGCGAAAATCCGCCCGGTTTTTATAGTCAGTTTTCTTGATCTGAGTCGGTAAAGATTCGGCTTCTTGTTGGGCATAGATGGAAAAAGCCCGAGGTAAATCGTGTTTGCAGCAAACAATATCTAAATCATCAGCTTCTTCGGCATCTGATCCTAAAATCTGCACGATATGACCGACTGGTCGATGTACGCCCAAGGGATAACGGACAACTTCAACATGAACCAGATGATCAATGGCATTTGCAAGTTCTGGGGATTGATCAACTAAATCCAATTCAAACAATAACCGATCATCGAGGGGAACAGCCCGAAATCCTTTGGGAGTCCGCTTGACTCGCGCCAGTACCGAGGGATTAGAGCGTTCGAGAATCAGATAAACTTCTCCCTCTGGAGAACGGCGGCGACTGCCCTCTTTGATAATTTTAACTAAGACGCGATCGCCATTCCAAGCGCTACTGAGATGACTTTCACGAATGTAGACATCTTCTGCGCCTTCTGCATCTTGAATAGCAAAGCAGAATCCTTTACTCGAACAGCGCAGCTTGGCTTCGACTACGCTTTCTTGTTCGACTCGGCGATAGCGACCTTTATCTTTTTCCAGAATGCCTATTCGCTCTAACGCATCTAAGGCGATTTGAAATTTTCGTAAACTGTCGTCATCGGGAGCGAGTTTTTTTTCTAACGCTTTAGGCGCGACAAGTTTATCTTCTGAAAAATTAGCCAAAAGTGTAGCGATTGAAAATTCCATGTAGCGGTCGTTCCTCGTTATCTCGGCGATCTGTTGATTTGTTTTGACACTCCCTCTCTCTATTTTGGTGACTCTTGCTATCAATTGAACTGAAATGAAAGGGAACAGCCGCGATTTGAGGATGGCTCGGAGATGATTTTGGAGATTACACAAACCGAGTTGGGGATTGTCTGATTTCCCTAACCATTTCCCTCAAGCATACAGTGATACAATTGAGTGCAACTACTCCTCTCGGGGATCGGAAGAAGCCTAACAGATTGAGGACTGCCGACAAAAAATTGATTTCCCAAAGGCTACAGCGTAATTTCATCTGGATAAAGTCTACAGATAAGCAGATTAATTCATCTAGACGGTAGCATTAGGAATTGTGGCAGTAGCGTATACGCTGCGTCAATAACAAATACTTTAGTCAGTATACCCCAGATTAGGATATTATTATGCTCAATCGGTCAAGTATCTGAGGCATAGGCATAGGCTTATGGCGCCAGAAGCCTGCTTCGCTGACAACTGCCTCTGCCAAACTTAGTAAACCTTCTGCTTTATAAAACTGATACAACACGGTACAAACCGTGTTAACGTTTACTTCCTGCATCACCCCGGACTGTCGGCAGTACCCGGTCAGACAGGCTTTTTACCGAGAAGCCCTCGGCATAATGTAATAAATTCAGACTCGCATTCAAATCAC
>NZ_JAYGHR010000125.1:0-4210 GCF_034932365.1 Limnoraphis robusta BA-68 BA1
GGATAGCCCCCCTCTGTCCCCCCAAGTTTGAGATAGCCCCCCTCTGTCCCCCCAAGTTTGGGGGGAAATTTCCAAGTCCCCAGAATTACCCCCATCTTTCAAAGCCCCCAATGTTGGGGGTTTGGGGGCGGGGGGGCTTTCCGAGTTTTTTGAAACAGCAACCGTCGTCGGTTCACCCGGTTTATCATAGTCCGGGTTAGCAACAATAACAGGCGCTTGTTTGTGAGAATGTTCGAGTTGTAAACGAATTAAATCTCGTCCAGTTGTTAGATAAGTGATTTTGTAAGTTTCTATCAAATAGCGATTATTTTCATCAACCAATGCTGCAAACGGAATTCTATTTAACTCGGCATCCGGTGAGATAATAATATGATTAACATTCCCCAACTTTTGGCGAATTGATTGCATTAACAGTTCATCAAGGGAACGAGCGGATTTCTTCATAAAAGCAGGAGAGGCTTTAAGAACCAGATTTTGACCAAATCCACCTCGCTTAAAGTAAGCTTCGTGAATGGGTTCGGCTTCTCCTAAATCTACCCATTGCGGTTCACCGGAAGATTTGAGAATATAAGCCGCATAATGAGGTTTTCCCTGTCTATTTCCGGGCGTAGCTTTAGCATCATAAGGTTGATATAATACAAATTCAACTAACGCTGCATCTTCGGGAATTAACTGTTGTACCGTTTCAATGGTAACGGGTTCTGAAATCGTTCTAAATTCCTCACTACGACGAGAAAGTTCAGCTTCGAGTTGTTCTGATTTTTCTCTTAAATTTGCAACTTGTTGACGGTATTGTTCATCGGGAATATTTTCAGGCTTATTATAAATCAAAGTCGCGAGTTGAGTTCTAACCGTTGCTAATTCATCTAAAAGTTGTTGATTTTCTGGGGTAATATTTTCTCGTAACAGTTGTAAGTTATCGGTCATTACATCCAAAATCCGACCTTTGCGACGGAGAATAGTTGTTAAAGCCAAACGAGCCGCTTCTGAGTTATTCGGTGCATCTTTAATATGGAGAGAAACTGCTCGATAAGTTGTACTAGAAACTGTTTTCATTGAGTCTTGTTTCTGACGTTCCGAACCCGTTGCGAGGAGAACATTCAGGTTTTGTTCTTCTACTTCTAGTCCCCGACTCAAGAAGTTAATGGCTTGGGTTGTATCGCCTTGGGAGTTGTAGAGTGATGCCAAGTTGTTGAGGCTGGTGGCGACTGAGGGATGTTCAGTTGATAGCACTTTCTCAAGTATAGCTAAGGAAAGTTGGTAGAGGGGTTCGGCTTGGTTGTAGCGTCCTTGGGAATGGTAGAATTCTGCCAAATTGTTGAGGCTGAATGCGACATCGGGATGTTCGCTTCCCAAGGCTTTCTCACGGATAGCTAAGGAACGTTGATAAAGAGGTTCAGCTTGGTTGTACCGTCCTTGGGAATGGTAGAGTGATGCCAAGTTGTTGAGGCTGGCGGCGACTGAGGGATGTTCAGTTGATAGCACTTTCTCAAGTATAGCTAAGGAACGTTGCAAGAGGGGTTCGGCTTTATCGTAGCGTCCTTGGGAGGAGTAGAATTCTGCCAAGTTGTTGAGGCTATTGGCGACATCGGGATGGTTTTCTCCCAGGGCTTTCTCGCGGATAGCCAAGGAACGTTGGTAGAGGGGTTCCGCATCATTGAAGCGTCCTTGGTCTCTGTATAACGTTCCTAAGTTATTGAGGCTATTGGCGACATCGGGATGTTCTTTTCCCAAGGCTTTCTCCCAAATAGCTAAAGAACGTTGCAAGAGGGGTTCGGCTTGGTTGTAGCGTCCTTGGTCACTGTAGAGTAATGCCAAGTTGTTGAGGCTGCGGGCGACATCGGGATGTTCGCTTCCCAAGGCTTTCTCCCAAATAGCTAAAGAACGTTTGTAAAGAGGTTCCGCTTGGCTGTAGCGTCCTTGGGAGTCGTAGAGGTTGGCCAAGTTGTTGAGGCTAACTGCAACATCAGGATGTTCTTGACCTAATACCTTTTCTCGGATAGCTAAAGAACGTTTGTAAAGAGGTTCCGCTTGGCTGTAGCGTCCTTGGGAGTCGTAGAGTCCTGCCAAGTTGTTGAGGCTGAGTGCAACAGAGGGATGTTCGCTTCCTAAGACTTTTTCATAGATAGCTAAAGAACGTTTGTAAAGAGGTTCCGCTTGGCTGTAGCGTCCTTGGGAGTCGTAGAGTGATGCCAAGTTGTTGAGGCTAAGTGCAACAGCAGGATGTTCTTGACCTAATACCTTTTCTCGGATAGCTAAAGAACGTTGCAAGAGGGGTTCGGCTTCAGGGTAGCGTCCTTGGGAACGGTAGAGGTTTGCCAAGTTGTTGAGGCTGAGTGCAACATCGGGATGTTCGCTTCCTAAGACTTTCTCACGGATAGCTAAGGAACGTTGGTAGAGGGGTTCAACTTCATCGTAGCGTCCTTGGGAATGGTAGAGTGATGCCAAGTTACTGAGGCTGGTGGCAACATAGGGATGTTCTTGACCTAATACCTTTTCTCGGATAGCTAAGGAACGTTGCAAGAGGGGTTCCGCTTCAGGGTAGCGTCCTTGAGACTCGTAGAGTGATGCCAAGTTGTTGAGGCTGGTGGCAACGTCGGGATGGTTTTCTCCCAAGGCTTTCTCATAGATAGCTAAGGAACGTTGCAAGAGGGGTTCGGCTTCAGCGTATCGTCCTTGGTTAGAGTAGAGTGATGCCAAGTTACTGAGGCTAAGTGCAACATCGGGATGTTCGCTTCCTAAGACTTTTTCATAGATAGCTAAAGAACGTTGCAAGAGGGGTTCGGCTTGGTTGTAGAGTCCTTGGGAGGAGTAGAGCTGGGCCAAGTTGTTGAGGCTGCGGGCGACATCGGGATGTTCTGTTCCTAAGACTTTTTCATAGATAGCTAAAGAACGTTGCAAGAGGGGTTCGGCTTGGTTGTAGAGTCCTTGGTTAGAGTAGAGTGATGCCAAGTTGTTGAGGCTGGTAGCGACATGGGGATGTTCTGTCGATAGCACTTTCTCAAGTATAGCTAAGGAACGTTCATAAAAAGGTTCAGCTTCAGTGTAGCGTCCTTGGGAGGAGTAGAGTGATGCTAAGTTGTTGAGGCTGAGTGCAACATCGGGATGTTCTGTTCCTAAGACTTTCTCACGGATAGCTAAGGAACGTTGCAAGAGGGGTTCTGCTTGGTTGTAGAGTCCTTGGTTAGAGTAGAGCTGGGCCAAGTTGTTGAGGCTGAGTGCGACATCGGGATGTTCTGTTCCTAAGACTTTCTCACGGATAGCTAAGGAACGTTGGTAAAGGGGTTCGGCTTCATCGTAGCGTCCTTGGGAGGAGTAGAGTTCTGCCAAGTTGTTGAGGCTGCGGGCGACATCGGGATGTTCGCTTCCTAAGACTTTCTCCCAGATAGCTAAGGAACGTTGATAGAGGGGTTCGGCTTGGTTGTAGAGTCCTTGGGAGGAGTAGAGTGATGCTAAGTTGTTGAGGCTGAGTGCGACTGAGGGATGTTCTGTTCCTAAGACTTTTTCATAGATAGCTAAGGAACGTTGCAAGAGGGGTTCAGCTTCATCGTAGCGTCCTTGGGAACGGTAGAGTTCTGCCAAGTTGTTGAGGCTGAGTGCGACTGAGGGATGTTCTGTCGATAGCGCTTTTTCATAGATAGCTAAGGAACGTTGCAAGAGGGGTTCAGCTTCATCGTAGCGTCCTTGGTTAGAGTAGAGTAATGCCAAGTTGTTGAGGCTATTGGCGACATCGGGGTTATTTTCTCCTAAAATTCTCTCTCGTATTTCTAGAACCCTTTCTGCTATGGGTATTGCTTCGTTATATTTTCCTTGTTGATAAAGTTGAATAACTTGTTGGTGGAGTCGGTTGGCTTCTTCGAGTTCATCAGACTGTTGAACCAACAACACGGGAGATATGTGCTGTCCGCTAACAGGAGGTATTGCCGTTAATAGTCCAGAACATCCAATAACAACAGTTAGCCAAAAGAAAGATTTGAGGGGAGTTCGCTTCATCGGGTAGATAGTCACGCCAAGTTCATTATCACCTATGTCTGATGGGTGTTGAGTTATGCAGTTTTGACCCCCCTGGGTCCCCAGGGCTGTTTCATTCTCAGTTAAAAATTGCCGGGGTTGATGGGGTGATGGGGTGATGGGGTGGTGGGGAGAGGATTTTTTTCCGATGAAAAATAGCTTTTTGTTAATAAAAATTCCCCCCATCTCCCCACCTCCC
>NZ_JAYGHR010000126.1:0-3647 GCF_034932365.1 Limnoraphis robusta BA-68 BA1
GGTAGTTTAAGAGGTACTCGTGACAAGAGCCAAGTCATTGAGGAGCCGGATGAGGTGAAAGTCTCACGTCCGGTTCTGAAGACAAGTCAGAGGGGTGACTCTCTGGCTTAGTTTAATTCTATCCGACCCCTCAACAACAGACCAAACTGGCAAAGCTATTTGGCTGTTCCAGGGTAGTGTGGAACGATGCCTTGAGTCACTGTATTGAAATGCACAAAACTGGGCAAAAAAAGCCTAGTAATGCTCAACTCCAAAAGCAGTTTATTACCCAAGCCAAGAAGACAGAGGAACGGGAATGGTTGTCGGAAGTTTCTAATATTCCTTTACAACAATCTTTGAACGACTTAGAACAGGCTTATCAAAACTTTTTCAAGTCGTGTAAGGGAACACGACTTGGGAGAAAAGTTAGACTGCCTAAGTTTAAAAAACGAAACGCCAAGCAGTCAGCCAGGTTTCGAGTTGGTGGCTTTAAACTGGATGGAGACAAAATATCTTTAGCCAAGATTGGAAATTTCAAGATAATTTGGTCAAGACCTCTACCCAGTTCACCCAGTTCAATTACGGTGATTAAAGATGCCGCAAACCGTTATTTCCTCAGCTTTGTTGTTGAGGTTAATCAACAATTAATGCCCAAGTCTCCCAATAGTACAGGGATAGACTTGGGCATTAAAACGTTTGCGGTTCTGAGTGAGGGAGAAAAAATAGATGCTCCCAAGCCTCTAAAGAAACGGATAAAAAGACTGCGGAAACTTAACCGCAATCTTTCTCGAAAACAGAAGGGTTCTAATCGATACGAACTAGCGAGGGTTAGAAAAGCTAAACTCTACGCCCAAATGAAGGACACCCGCCAAGACTTTCTCCACAAACTATCAACCCAAATAATCATCGAAAACCAAGTGATTGTTCTGGAAGATTTGAATGTGTCAGGAATGGTCAAAAATCGTAAGCTTTCAAAAGCAATTAGCGATTTAGGGTGGAGACAGTTTAGAACCCTTCTTGAAGGTAAAGCCGAAAAGTATGGCCGAGAATTTCGAGTAATAAGTCGGTGGGAACCGACAACTCAAAAATGTTCGTGCTGCGGTTTTAAAGGTGGTAAATTAGATCTTTCTATTCGGGAGTGGACTTGTTTGAACTGTGGTACAGTTCACGACAGAGACGGTAATGCTGCCGTCAATATTTTGGTCGCCGGGGGACACTCGGAGATTTTAAACGGATGTGGAGGCAGGCATAAGACTTCGGTCATTGAAGCAGCAGCCCGTGAAACGTCAACCCACCTAGAGAATCCTGTTCAATTATCAATATTTGATATTTTGCAATAGTCTTCTGCTGGGAATCCCCGTTGTTTACGACGGGGAGGATGTCAAAACTCACTCCCGCGCACGGGAGGCGAGATGGGAATGTCCGATGAGTCTTAAATCCTTTCTGGTTAGGCATTCTGGCTTTAGACTCGCCACGCTAAACTCAGAAGTCCAGATCTCCGTAAATTTGCGGAAAAATTTATAAAGTGATTTGTTAAATTTCCGTATATCCGTAAAAACACTGATATACTGGAACCAAAGGAAAACCTATTGATAATTCTTGTGGGTAAGTTGAGTTAATCAGGGGTATTACTTCTATGGGGTGCTTTATTCGTCGGTTGACAACTGCTGCTACGCTCGTCTTAGGTGTACAGCTCGTAATGCTAGAAGTCGCTCATGCTCGATATGAGTCTGAACCTAGATCTAATAATTTTCAGGTCTGTGAGACAACATCAAGTCCTCTAGAAAGCGTGATTTGCCCTTTGCAGGAGGGTAACACTGATGGAGGAATGCCGGATACAGGCAAAGATAGTAATGGTGGAGGACGGTAAGCTTCAAACCTCCAGAAAAGATTTGCCACTATATTCTACGAGATTGCGATCCACTTGCAAGGCTGAGATTTGTGAGTCTCTGTGGACAGGTACTCGCCCCTGACGCGAAATTTGAGCAAAATGGTTAAGTTGAAGGGTGACTTAACCGTTTACCGATAAAATGAGGGGTAGTTTCAGCTTTCGGAGAAGCCAGTCATGGCACAACAACTTAAAATTCTTAAGCGAGTGGGTGTGATTGGCGGCGGACAGTTGGCCTGGATGATGGCAGGTGCGGCTCAGTCGTTAGGTATTTCGGTGTCAGTTCAAACTCCTAGTGCCGATGACCCGGCGGTTTCTCTGGCAACAAAGACAATATACGCAGAAATTGAAGATGCTCAAGCGACTGCTGAGTTGGCAAATCACTGTGATGTAATTACCTTTGAAAATGAGTTTGTTGATCTTGAAAGCCTTTATCCCCTCAGTCAACAAGGGGTCTGTTTTCGTCCCCGTTTGGAAGCGTTAAGCCAATTACTCGACAAATATGATCAGCTTTGTTTTTTGCAGGAATTAGGGCTGCCTGTTCCTCAGTTTCAAGCGCTGACAAAGGGCGAGGAAGCAGATGCAGTTCTGCAAAAAATTGAGAAGACTTGGGGATTTCCTGTTGTTTTGAAAACCCGTCGTCATGGTTATGATGGACAGGGAACATTCATCCTTAAGGATGAGGCGAGTTTACGCTCGACTTGGGTAAAGTTAGGCTACCCTCCGGTGTTGCTTCAAGAGTTTATTCCCTTTGAACGGGAGTTGGCGATCATTGCGGCTCGTTCTGTTACAGGTGAAGTCGCTATTTATCCGGTTGTGGAAACTTATCAGCAAAATCAAGTTTGTCGCTGGGTGATTGCTCCGGCAAATATTTCTCCGGCTTTAACGCCTAAACTTGAGGCGATCGCTCATAAACTCCTCAATAGTTTACAAGCAGTTGGTGTCTTTGGGATTGAGTTATTTTTAACGAGTGAGGGTCAAATTTATTTGAATGAAATTGCTCCTCGGACTCACAACTCGGGTCATTTTACGCTGGATGCTTGCGAAACCTCTCAATTTGAGCAACACTTACGAGCGGTATCGGGTTTAACCCTGGGAAATCCTCAAATGAATTGTGGGGGAGTGGTGATGGTGAATTTACTCGGCTATGAACAGGCTTATGCTTTAGAAGGAAACCCTCAATCTCTCTACTGGGAAAAACGACAACAACTTGCTGATATTCCCAGAGCAAATGTTCATTGGTATGGTAAAACTGAATCTCGTCTCGGGAGAAAGTTAGGTCATGTAACGGTTTTGCTGGATGTAAAATCCCCCGACGAATGCCAAACGCAAGCGATCGCGATCGCTAAAAAGGTTGAATCAATTTGGTATGCTCATCTTTAAATCGGCAGGAGACCCCCACCATAAGTTTACGTTGGCGATAGGAGGAATGCCACTCCACTAAAATTTACAACTCTGCTACACTCAGATGAGTATAATAGAGCCATGACACAAGCAATTACGGTTAAATGCAAGCTGATAGCCCCACCAGACTTGACCGAGCGGGTCAACGAAACTCTTGTGGGATTTTCCGATGCCTGCAACCGCATATTGCAAGTGGCAAAAGAAAACAACTGTTGGAACACCACCAAACTGCATCACCTGACTTACAAACCAGTCAGAGAGGCGACGGGACTGAAAGCCAATCACGTTTGTCAGGCAATTCGCCGCGTGGTGAACCAGCGCAAAGCCACCAAACAAATTCACAAGTTTCGACCCACCAGTATTAGCCTTGATATTC
>NZ_JAYGHR010000127.1:0-3140 GCF_034932365.1 Limnoraphis robusta BA-68 BA1
GAACAGCCGTTTCTGCTAATGGAGGGGGAGTAAGACCAAAGTTGGGACGCAAGTCCGTTCTAAGGCATTCCCCCGCGATATTAGAAGCCGACACTATAATCGCTTCGATTTAGTGTCGGTAGTTCACAACCCCTAATTGTTAACTCAGTCTAAACAGTCTGAGCGATAGAGCTTCACTTCTGTCTTCTGTACTGCTAATCTGACAGAAAGAACGTCAATCTGTCTTAGATACGTGAAATTATTGTGTCTCAGTAATGGTCACGGGGAAGATGCGATCGCAGTTCGCATTTTGCAGCAATTACAACGTCTTCCAAACCCTCCCCAGTTAGCCGCTTTGCCTTTAGTTGGAGAGGGAAAAGCCTACCATCAACTCGAAAATGTGCCGATCGCAGGTCCGGTTCAGCCCATGCCTTCAGGTGGCTTTATCTACATGGATGGCAAACAATTGTTGCGAGATGTCCAGGGTGGTTTATTGCAGCTTACTCGCATTCAATTTCAAATTGTTCGCAGTTGGGCGAAACAGGGGGCATCCATCCTCGCCGTTGGGGATATTGTACCGCTACTGTTTGCATGGCTCAGTGGCGCAAGCTACGCTTTTGTGGGAACCGCAAAGTCAGAGTATTACTTGCGGGATGAACTAGGGCCTGTCTCACGTCAGTCTTGGATGCAGCGTTGGGAAGGCTGGTCAGGTTCGGTTTATCTTCCTTGGGAACGGGGGTTAATGAGTCATTCTCGCTGCAAAGCGGTTTTTCCGAGAGATCGTTTAACGACTGAAACCCTCTTAAAATGGTCAATTCCTGCCTTTGATCTGGGAAACCCGATGATGGATGATTTGCAACCTCAAATTACTCCCATTTCTAACTGCAACGAAACGCTGACCATCACACTTTTACCGGGTTCTCGCTTCCCAGAAGCCTCTGAAAATTGGCAACGGATCATTCAAGCGGTGACTGACTTAGTTCAAGGGTTTTCTCCTCAGCAAAAATGGGTCTTTTTAGCCGCGATCGCTCCCTCGTTAGAGTTCTACCCCTTCGATGAGTATTTGAGCCGTTTAGGGTGGCAAAAAACACCTGTAGAGGAAGCTTTAGAGGTTCAATACAGTTGGAAAAATGCCACAATCATTTTAACGCCGCGCTTTAATGATTGTTTGCATCAAGGAGATATGGCGATCGCGATGGCGGGAACCGCAACGGAACAGTTTGTGGGCTTAGGAAAACCTGCGATCGCCATTCCCGGTAAAGGCCCACAATTCACCCCGAGATTTGTAGAAGCCCAAAGTCGTTTGTTAGGGCCTTCGTTAATTTTAGTTGAATCTCCTGGGGATATTCCTGATGTTGTGCGATCGCTTTTAGCAGATCAAAATCGCTTAAAATTCATTGCAGAAAATGGTCAAAAACGAATGGGACAACCCGGTGCCTCTCACCGAATTGCCCAATGTTTAATCGATCAACTGATGTAGGGACCGGTTTACAACAGTGAACCGTGAAAACCACTGATCACTGTTCACTGTAAATTAACTGTGTCGCTTTTGATGCCAATTCCAAGCGTGAGAAATAATTGCATTCAAGTCAGAATATTGAGGATTCCAACCTAAAATCTGACGGGCTTTTTCCGCAGTTCCTACTAAAGCAGGCGGATCACCCGGACGGCGATCGCATTCAACGGCTTTAATTTCTTTTCCGGTGATTTTTCGAGCGGTTTCGATTACTTCTTTCACAGAGAATCCATTCCCATTCCCCAGGTTAAAGACATCTGTTTTACCCCCGTTCAACAGATATTCTAGCCCTAAAACATGAGCCGTCGCTAAATCGGTAACATGGATATAATCTCTAACACAAGTTCCATCAAGCGTCGGATAATCTGTCCCAAAAATAGAAATAGACTCTCGTTTACCCAAAGCGGTGAGTAAAGTTAGAGGAATCAAATGAGTTTCGGGGTTGTGATCTTCTCCGAGTGAACCCTCTGGATCGGCGCCTGCCGCGTTAAAATAGCGGAACCAAACGGATTTAAAATCATAAGCCTGATCAAAATCCGATAAAATATGTTCGACCATTAACTTAGTCATCCCATAAGGATTAATGGGATTTTGGGGATGATCTTCAGGAATCGGAACCTGTTGAGGAACGCCGTAGGTCGCACAAGTAGACGAAAACACAAATTTATTAATCGAGGCGTCTTTCATCGCTTCTAAGAGCGTCAGCGTACCGATGACATTATTACGGTAATATTTATCAGGTGCCGATACAGACTCACCGACATAAGTATAAGCCGCGAAGTGCATCACCGCATCAATACGGCGCAGGGAAAACAGATTATCCAGCAGTTGGCGATCATTAGTATCCCCAATCACTAATTCTGCTTTGAGAACTTGTTCAACGATATCGCGATGACCGTAAACGAGGTTATCAAGAATAACAACTTCATAACCCGAACGTTGCAGAGCTTTAACCGCATGAGAACCGATATATCCGGCTCCGCCCGTTACCAGAACTGTTGGCTTGACTTGAGACACGTTAAATCCTAACTCCTATTTGAGCCGAACTGAATTTTAATTTTTTATCAATCGTCCAATATCTGAGCCGAAACATCCACCGCTTGAACATCAATGGTTCCGGGTGGAGTTAAGCGATTAAAATGACCCTGTTCAACTTGAAGTGGCTCACCACAATTCGGACACTGGCACTGGGTTTGATTGAGTGCAGTAAATTCATAAGCACAGATTGGGCATTCATCTTGTATGAGATTTCGGCTTAACCACCACTGCACCCCAACAAACAAGAGTACAGGTATCAGGATTACAATCCCCACGAGGATAAGAATAGACCACCCCAAACCGATCGATGTCAGCAACCAAATCACTGCCAGGATAATCAGCCAGTTGCTTATCTTAGAAAAATTTAATTTTAGGATTCTAGGCCGTCCCTGGTTCACAGCGTTCTCCTTAAGCGTTCACCGATGGATAATTCATCTTTTCTCTGGCAGGAGACTCCCGTTATAATCTTCGATTTAACGGGAGAGGAATGCCAGTCCTTTATGTAGGTTTACAACTAGGTGACTTGAATAGCGAAGTAAACAAGTATTTTTGTCGTTTACTCCTTGCTTTAGTCTCTTTTTCTTCGGAAAAAACTGATACAAATCGT